>CACYEB010000230.1 GCA_902773305.1 uncultured Bacteroidia bacterium | reverse complement strand
CGGCAATCGCTATGATTCTGCGTATCATCATCGGGCACTGTGTTGCCGCAATAATAGAGCCAGCATTAAAATTTTGTTACAATTGCTTAGGGACGTTTTTTTAGCCGGCTTTTAGGCTTATTTTTGTAACGGAATTGAACACACTATGCTGATCGCACTGAAACTCCTGGGCTCCATCGCCCTGCTGATCTATGGAATGAAGGTGATGAGCGAGGCCCTCCAGAAAATGGCCGGCCCCGGACTGAGGCACCTTCTCGGCGCTATGACCACCAACCGGTTTTCGGGTGTCGCCACCGGCGCGCTGGTGACAGTGGCCGTACAATCGTCGGCCGCCACCACGGTAATGACCGTGTCGTTTGTAAACGCCGCCCTGCTGACTCTCTCCCAGGCCATCTCGGTGATTATGGGCGCCAACATCGGCACCACCCTCAGCGCCTGGATAATGTCGGCCGGGTTCTCTTTCAACATCACGACCGTCGTGTGGCCGGCGTTCCTGGTGGGCATCATCCTGATACAGATTGGCAAACACCGCTATTTGGGCGATTTTTTGTTCGGCCTGTCTTTCCTGCTCTTCGCGCTGGGGATGCTCAAGCAGGCCGGTACCGAAATGGACCTTGCCGGCAACCCTGCGGTGGTGGATTTCTTCGCCCGTTTCAAGACCAACTACGGCACCATCCTGCTGTTTTTGCTCATCGGCACCATCCTGACTGCCATGGTGCAGAGTTCCGCCGCCCTGATGGCCATCACTATGGTGCTGTGCGCTACAGGGGCGATATCGATCTATCAGGGTATAGCACTGGTTATGGGCGAAAACATCGGTACCACTCTGACCGCCAATCTGGCTGCGATGAGCGCAAACACACAAGCCCGCCGAACCGCTATGGCCCACCTGTTGTTCAATGTTTTCGGCGTAATATGGGTCCTGATACTGTTCTTCCCGTTTGTAAGGATGGTGTGCGGCCTCGTGGGACTGGATCCCGCCGCCCCCGAGCAGAATCCCACACAGCTCTCCTTTGCCCTGGCCACCTTCCACACCTGCTTCAATGTGATAAATACGGCCATCCTGATTTGGTTCATCCCGCAGATAGAGAAACTCGTGTGCCTTATCATCAAGCCCAGAAAGAGCGAAGAAGAAGATGAATTCCGGCTGCAGTATATCCGTGGCGGTCTTATGAAGACGCCCGAAATCTCCGTGCTCCAGGCACAGAAAGAGATTGTGGTGTTCGGCGACAATATGCGCAAGATGTTCTCCCAGGTCCGTGAACTCTACTCCATTTCCGACGACCAGGCGTTTGCCAAGGCATTCGGGCATCTCCAGAAATCGGAGGAAGGCAGCGACAAGATGGAAAACGAAATCGGACGCTATCTGGGACAGGTCGGTGACGCTCACCTTTCCGATGACACCAAAACCAAGATACGCTCTATGCTGCGGCAGATCGGGGAGTTGGAATCCATCGGTGACAGCTGCTTCAATCTGGCCAGGATACTCCGGCGCAAGCGGGAAAACAAGATTACTTTCAATAAAGCCGAAGAAGACGGTCTTCTGAGAATGTTCTCCCTGGTAGACGAGGCTCTGGAGCGGATGAACCAACTGCTCGCCGGGCCGCGCGAAAACTACGACATCGTCATTTCAGAAGAGATCGAGTCAAACATCAACGCCTGCCGCAACGCTCTCAAGCAGCAGAACATCGCCAATCTGGACAACCATACCTACGGCTATGACAACGGTACCGTATTCAACGACATCATTTCCGAATGCGAAAAGACCGGCGACTACATCATCAACGTGGTGGAGGCACGCCTCGGTGCAGCCCGCAACGGAATCCGTTACAAAGGCATCCAGATAGACACCGACGCCAAAATTGTCAAAATCGACGGCGAGACCGTCCCCTTCACCAAAACGGAATACGAACTGCTCAAACTCCTTCTGGAGAATCGCGGCAAAGTGTTCTCCCGTGACGAATTGCTGGCCAGCGTCTGGCCCGACGACGTGATAGTGACCGCACGCACGGTGGATGTAAACATCACCCGCATCCGCAAGAAGATCGGCTCTTACTCCGACCTTCTGGCCACCCGCCCGGGATTCGGCTATTCATTCCGGGGATAGCAAAAGCGTCGGCAGGGATGTAGGTACGACTCTCCATTCGTGAACATATGGTGTCAACACGAGCCGCTATCCGTAAAAATGGTAAATAGCAACTGACGTAATTCTCATATCTTTGTATTGAGATGAAACAAGAGGTCTTACGTCTGGAAACCATTGAAGATTACTGCAATTGGTGCGGGTTCGATGCGCTGCATCCGCTCGT
>CACYEB010000229.1 GCA_902773305.1 uncultured Bacteroidia bacterium | reverse complement strand
GGCGCTGAATTCCTGAAACTGCTCAACGGGAAGCTTCCGCTTGTGAATATGAACCGCAGTTTTCTGTCACGTGGTGTGAACGTCGGCTTTTCAGGCGGTGAAAAGAAGCGCAACGAGGTGTTGCAGATGGCTGTACTGGAGCCGCGGCTGGCCATTCTGGACGAGACCGACAGCGGCCTGGATGTTGATGCGCTGAGAATAGTGGGAGAGGGGGTCGACAGTCTTCGCACCGAAGAGAACGCATTCATCGTAATAACGCACTACCAGCGGCTGCTGGACTATATCGTGCCGGACGTCGTGCACGTACTCTATGACGGTCGCATAATTATGACGGGCGACCGTTCCCTGGCGCTCGAAATAGAGGCAAAGGGATACGACTGGATTATAAATCAACATAATGGCAAGTAGCGAAGTCATACTTTTAACCGGCTCTTCCAACCGCAAGGTGGAGGTCACCGTCGGTGCCGGAGAAAGCCGTCAGCTGGTGTTTGTGGCTCTTCCGGGGGCTTCGGGCACCATTGACTGTTCGGTGTCGGTACGCTTTGCAGGCGAGGGCGGCGACTGCTCCCTTCGCGGCCTGTATCTTGCCGGAGGAGAGGCCAGCGTGAGGTTTGAGGTGGATATGGAACACGGCGTCCCTGGCTGCAGCAGCCGTCAGCTCTTCAAGGGAATCATCGGAGGACAGGCACGTACCCGGTTTTTCGGGCTGATCCGCGTGCCCGGACAGTGCTCCGGTACAGAGGCATATCAGGAAAACCACAACCTGCTGCTGGGAGATGACTGCAGGGCTCAGTCGCTGCCACAGCTTGAAATATATGCCGACGATGTAAAGTGCAGCCACGGCGCCACTTTCGGCCGGATTGACGAAGAAGGGCTTTTTTATCTGCGAAGCAGGGGTATCCCCCTTGACCGGGCTCGGAAATTGCAGATGACAGCGTTTGCATCGGAAGTGCTGGAGGGCCTCCCAGAAGAAATAGTATCGGAAGCCCTTGAAAGTTTGGACAGTTTGATATAATTTTATAGAAAAATATAAACCATTATGAAGAAAAATCGTATTAATGATGTTCTGGCGCTGACTTTGGCGCTTGTGATATTGGCAGTAATGCCGTCTTGCAAGGGTGGCGGTAACAAGGCCGGCAAAGGCGGAGAAAAGGCAACAGAAGCCGAGGCGGTTTCAAATGTCGAGATTAAAGAGTACACCGTGGCGGGTGTCACATTCAAGATGGTCAAGGTAGAGGGCGGCACTTATACTATGGGTGCCACGCCGGAGCAGGGGACCGAGCCCCAACCCAACGAGAAGCCGGCTCACGAGGTAACCGTCGATGATTTCTGGATTGGCCAGACCGAGGTCACCCAGGCTCTTTTCGAGGCTGTGACTGGTTTCAATCCTTCTTATACCCGTTGGCCCGAGTGTCCCGTGGACAAAATAAGCTGGAAAGACTGCAACAGTTTCATAGAGACACTCAACGAACTCACTGGCCTGGAATTCCGTCTGCCCAAAGAGATAGAATGGGAATATGCTGCCCGCGGCGGCAAATTCAGCAAAGGGTACAAGTATGCCGGCAGCGACAATCTGGAAGAGGTGGCTTGGACCGTGGCCAATGCCGGTGAAAAGTCACATCCCGTTGCCAGCAAGAAACCCAATGAACTGGGTCTGTATGATATGAGCGGAAACGTGTTCGAGTGGTGCGAAGACAAATATCTTATGTACGACGGTAAAGAGCCGCAGTACTCACAGAAAATGCTCAAGAGCGACAAGAAGCGCGAGTTCCATATAGAACGAGGCGGCTGTTGGAACTATGGCCCCACGATGTGCCGCGTCAGCTACCGTCACGCCGGCAACTTTACCCATATGTACGCTTACGACGGTATGCGTCTGGCGTTGACAAACGCAGGTGAGATATCCGTAGAAGAATAGGCATCAACCACCGGTTACCGTCGTAATGAAAAAGCATCTGCTTCTGCTTGGCTGCCTTTTGGCGGTGACGGGCGTTTTCTGCTCGTGCTCGAATAGGCGTAATGTCATTGCTCCCGAGGCTGATTCCACCGGATTCGTGACCTTGGCAGAGGCCGTGCCGGATGCTATCCTGGAGATACGCTACTATTCTACCTATAATTTTGTGGGAGACAGGATTGACGGTTACGAACAACCCGTCGCCCTGCTGACAAAAGCGGCAGCAGCGGCCCTCAAGGCGGTCAGCGACGACCTGGTGGCGCAAGGCTACCGGCTCAAGATATTCGATGCCTACCGCCCGCAGTGTGCCGTGGACCATTTCGTGCGCTGGGCAGCCGACGTGCCGGATATCCGTATGAAGGAGTACTTCTATCCGGACCTGGACAAGTCGGTGCTGTTCGATCAGGAGTACATTATGGAGAAATCGGGCCATACCCGCGGCTCCACCGTCGATCTGACCCTGTTTGATATGGCTGCGGAGAGAGAGGTGGATATGGGCGGAACTTTCGACTGGTTCGGAATAGAGAGCCACCCCGATTTCTGCGGAAACCCGGTAACGGGTGAATTTGATGCCGCAGCCGCCGCTTCTCAGAGGCGTCCCATCACCCGCGAGCAATTCGAAAACCGTATGATTCTGCGCCGGGCGATGCTGCTGCACGGTTTCCGGGCGCTTGATTCCGAGTGGTGGCACTTCACCCTGGAAGACGAGCCCTACCCCGAGACATATTTTACTTTTCCGGTAAAGCAATTATAGCGCGTTAGCCGGAGAATTATTGATATCTGACAAATGAGTACCAACGAGAAATTGATGACCAACTGGCGGTGGTGGATATGCAGCCTGCTGTTTGTGGCAACCACTGTAAATTACCTTGACCGTCAGGTGCTTTCGCTGACATACGAAGAGTTTATAAAGCCCGGGTTCCACTGGACAGATGCCGACTATGGCCTGATTACCAGTTTTTTCTCCATATTCTATGCGGTCTGCTGCCTTTTCGCCGGCAAGTTCGTGGACTGGATGGGAACCAAGAAAGGCTATCTGATTGCCATCGGGGTCTGGAGTGCAGGCGCATGCCTGCACGCCCTCTGCGGATGGGGCACTGCACATATCGCCGGGCTCGAAAGCGTAGAGGCCATGCGCGCCGTTGAGGCGGGCAGCGAGGCGGCCCTTGCCGTGTCCACCACGTCCGTGTTCCTGTTCCTCTTGTGTCGTGGCATCCTGGCCCTTGGCGAGGCGGGCAACTTCCCTGCCGCCATCAAGGTGACGGCCGAATATTTTCCCAAGAAGGCCCGTGCGTTTGCGACTTCCATCTTCAACGCCGGAGCCTCTGTGGGCGCCCTTGCGGCACCTCTTATGATTCCGCCGCTGGCAGTCAGGTTCGGCTGGGAGATGGCTTTCATCATAATCGGCGGCCTCGGTTTCATCTGGATGTTCTTCTGGGTGTTTATGTACGAAAAGCCAGAAAAGAGCAGGCGGGTGAATGCGGCCGAGCTGGAGTATATTCATCAGGATGACACGGCTGGCGAAGTTGTACCCAGGGAGGCGGCTGCCAAGGACAACCGTTTTGCGATGCTGCCGCTTTCGTGGGTGTTCATAACCGTAGGAATGTGTGCGCTGCTGGGATCATTCTTCATCAAGCCACTGCTTTGGAGTACCATCGTCCTGATCGGCGCGATTGTGATATTGAATATCCCGTTTGTACGCTGTTACAAATACCGCCAGACGTGGTCTTTTTTCTTTGGGAAATTCTTTACCGACGGCGTGTGGTGGTTCTTCCTGTTCTGGGCTCCGAGCTACTTCAGCAACCAGTTTCACGCTCCGGCTACTTCCGGCCTTGGCCAGGCGCTGATTTTTACCCTCTATCTGATTGTTACGGTGGTATCCATCGGCGGCGGTTATCTGCCAAAGATATTTGTGGATAAGAAAGGGATGAATCCGTACGCCGGCCGTATGCTGGCAATGCTCATTTTTGCCTTTTTCCCGCTGGCATCGCTGTTTGCACAACCTCTGGGCGTACATTTCAACTCCCCCTGGTGGCCGGCAGTGCTGATAGGCCTGGCCGCAGCGGGCCATCAGGCCTGGAGCGCGAACCTCTTCTCTACCGTGGGCGATATGTTCCCCAAAAAGGCGATTGCCACCATCACGGGCATAGGTGCAATGGCTGGCGGTATCGGGTCGATGTTCGTACAAAGGATTGCCGGCAACCTGTTTACATATGCCGAACAGGCGGGCGACGCATTCCGGTTCCTGGGCTTTTCAGGCAAGCCTGCGGGCTATTTTGTGATGTTCTGCTTCTGCGGCATCGCCTATCTCTTTGCCTGGACGCTTATGAAGTCGCTTGTGCCCAAGTATAGACCGATAGAAGAGTAAAAGGTTTTCCCCTGATATACGATTTTTTCAATTACCTTTGCAGGTCGACTTTAGAAAAGAAAAAGCAACTGATGAAAAACTTTGTAGAAGAACTCAAGTGGAGAGGAATGATCCAGGACATTATGCCTGGGACGGAGGAGAAGTTGATGGAAGGGCCCCAGTCGGCGTATGTCGGTATCGACCCCACGGCCGACAGCCTGCACATCGGCCATCTGGTGAGCGTGATGATATTGAAGCATTTCCAGGCTTGCGGCCACAAGCCGTTCGCGCTGGTGGGCGGAGCCACGGGTATGATCGGTGACCCGTCGATGAAGAGCGCGGAGCGCAACCTGCTGGACGAAGCCACTCTGCAGCATAATGTGGGCTGTCTCAAAAAGCAGTTGTCCCGCTTTTTGGATTTTGACAGCGACGCTCCCAACAAGGCGGAACTGGTGAACAACTACGATTGGATGAAGGACTACAGCTTCATCAACTTTATCCGCGATATCGGCAAGAACATTACCGTCAACTATATGATGGCCAAGGACAGCGTTAAAAAACGCCTTTCCCGTGACAGCAGCGAGGGTATGTCCTTCACCGAATTCAGCTACCAACTGATGCAGGGCTACGATTTTTACTGGCTTTGGAAAAACCGCGGCTGCATCCTGCAGCTGGGCGGCAGCGACCAGTGGGGCAACATTACCACCGGTACCGAGCTCATCCGCCGTATGGACGGCGGCGAAGCTTTTGCCCTGACCTGCCCGCTGATCCGCAAGGCCGACGGCACCAAATTCGGCAAGACCGAGAAGGGTAACGTATGGCTGGACGCCGAGCGCACCTCGCCCTACGAGTTCTACCAGTTCTGGATGAATGTCTCAGACGAGGATGCCGAGCGCTACATCAAGATATTCACAATGCTGGACCGCGAGACCATTGAGGTTGCCATCGCCGCCCACCGGGAGGATCCCGGCCGACGCGAGCTGCAGAAGCTCCTGGCCAAGGAAATCACCATTATGGTGCACGGCGAGAAGGCCTATGAAAATGCTGTGGCTGCATCCGAGATGCTTTTCCGCGGCAACTCGGAGGATCTGAAGAAACTGGACGAGCGCACTTTCCGTGCGGTGTTCGGCGACGTGCCTTCGTTTGATCTGCCCAAGGCAGAACTGCCCTGCAATATCCTGGACCTGCTGGCCGTAAAGACAGATATTATGCCCTCCAAAGGCGAGGCCCGCAAGATGGTGGCCGGTAACGGCATCTCCATCAACAAGGACAAGTTCACCGACCCCAACGGCTCCGTGACCGCCTCCGACATCGTGAACGGCCACTACATACTGGCCCAGAAAGGCAAGAAGAATTATTACGTCATCAACATAAAGTAATTATGGAAGGTCCCGCCAGCACTCGTCAACTCAAGGTCGCGTCTCAGATAAAGCGCGATATGGCAGAAATTATCCGCGGCAAGGGAATGGCCGCCTTCGACGGCGCCCTGGTGTCGGTCAGCGGGGTCAAGATAAGCCCCGACCTGTCGCAGGCCAAGGTATATGTAAGCATTTTCCCCTCTTCCAAGAGCGAGACGGTGATGGAGATAATAGGCGATCAGACCCGCGCCCTGCGCGGAGAGCTGGGCCGCCGCGTGGGCAAGCAGCTGCGCATAGTTCCTGAACTGCAGTTCTACCTTGACGACAGTCTCGACTATGTAGAACATATCGAAGAGTTGCTCAAGAAGTAATTGAATCCGACGTTTTTCATAGCGCGGCGCTACTTGTTTGCCAAGAAGTCGCATAATGTGATAAACATAATATCCATTATATCGGCTGCGGGCATCGCCGTGGGGTGCGCTGCACTGGTAATAATCCTTTCTATTTACAACGGTTTCGACGACTTGCTCAAGGGGATGTTTGACAGTTACACCCCCGATGCCGTGATAGTTCCGGAAAGGGGTAAGGTGTTCCCTGCGGACAGTGCCGTGGTGGCCGGACTGCGCTCAATGGAGGGGGTACTCTCCGTAGAAGAGGTGCTTGAAGAGACGGTGTTCGTCAAATATGACGAAAGGGAGGCGATAGTCACCGCCCGTGGGGTCAGCCCGACATATCAGGAGGTGACAGGCCTTACCAAGTTTGTCTCTCAGGGGAGCTTTGAACTGAAAGACGGAGAACTGGATCAGATGGTGCTGGGAAGTACCATCGCTCACGACTTGCGCCTCAGCCTGAGCTTTTTGACACCGCTGGAAGTGTATTTCCCCTCACGAACGGCGCGTATCTCCGTGGCCGATCCTGCCGCATCGCTCAAAAAGACGACTCTCTTCCCGGCCGGTATCGTCACCCTTGAAAAGAATTTTGACGAACAGTATGTCTATATGCCTATAGAGGCACTCCGCCGTCTGCTGGATTATTCAGACGAGGTGTCGCAACTTGAAATACGGGTAAGCCCAGGGTTCCTTACCAAAAAGGGTGTCATATCTTCACGGTTCCAGAAAGAACTGTCATCGATGTTCGGCGAGGGTTTTTCAGTCAAGAACAAATATCAGCAAAATGAATCGCTGTACAAGATGATGACCTATGAAAAACTGGCCATTTACCTGATTCTGATTTTCGTGGTACTGATAATCTCCTGCAATGTGTTCGGTTCGCTTTCCATGCTTATAATTGAGAAGCAGGAAGATATTGAGGTTCTCCGATCTGTGGGGGCCGATGACAACACGATAAACCGCATCTTTACCACAGAAGGGTGGATGATTTCGCTGCTGGGAGCCGCGGCCGGCGTCGTGACGGGGCTTGCGGTATGCCTTGCCCAGCAATATTTCCACCTGGTGGGTCTCCCCGGCAATTTTGTGGTTTCTTACTATCCGGTGCATATCCAAGCCCTTGATGTCCTGGCGGTTTTCGTATCCGTGGCGGCCATCGGGTATCTTATGTCGCATTTTGTGAAAGCGGTGCGTATCAAAAAAGCGTAGAAACCTTTACAATCACGCTTTTTTTGTGCTACCTTAGCCGCCCGGATAACAATTAATCATATTATGGCAGCGAATATCGATTGGAACAACATCGGGTTTGGGTATGTAAAGACCAACGCCAATGTAAGGTGCTCTTTTGACGGTAAGAAATGGAGTCCGCTCTCCGTCACGGAAGATGAATACATCCACATGCATATGTCCACAATGTGTCTCCACTACGGCATTGAGGCATTCGAGGGTCTTAAGGCCTTTCGCGGCGTGGATGGCCGGGTGCGCCTTTTCCGGGTCAGGGATAATGCCCTGCGCCTGCAGTCTTCAGCCCGAAAGTTGTGTATGACGCCCCTGCCTGAGGAGACCTTCATAGAGGCTTGCATCAGACTGGTCAAACTGAACATCGATTTTGTGCCGCCGTATGAGTCTGGCGCTTCGCTGTATATCAGGCCGTTTATCTATGGGGCCCAGGTGGCCCTGGGTGTCCACACTTGTCCCGAAACCGAGTTTGTGGCGTTCTGCTCGCCGGTAGGTCCTTATTTCAAGGGTGGTATGCAGATGATAAAGGTGGTGATAGACCGTATTCAGGACAGGGCAGCCCCGCGAGGTACCGGTGATGTCAAGGCGGGCGGCAACTACGCCTCCAGCCTCCTCTCCGGCGACAAGGCTTCCAAACTGGGCTATGCAAACGTGATGTATCTGGATGCTGCGGAGCATAAGTACATAGAGGAATGCGGTGCCGCCAACTTCTTTGGCATCAAGGACGGAACCTATATCACCCCGGCCTCTCCGTCTATTCTGCCTTCGATTACAAATAAGAGTCTGCGTACCCTGGCTGCGGATATGGGCCTCAAGGTCGAGCAGCGGCCGATACCGGTAGAGGAGCTCAAAACCTTCTCCGAAGCAGGCGCGTGCGGTACTGCGGCGGTGATAGCCCCCATCGGATCTATTTATGACCTTGATACCAAAGAGTATGTAGAGTATGGCTCGGAGCCCGGCCCGGTATGCCGCGAACTCTATACCCGTCTCCGCGACATACAGTACGGCCGCGCCGAGGATACCCACGGCTGGTGCACGATAGTGGAGTAAGGTGGCAGCGTAAAGAGTTTACAATCAGCGTAAAATAAAAGTCCTCCCCCTCGCCGGGGGAGGACTTTCCGTATCAGTGCGTTAATCAGCCCGCTAGAATGGACCGAAGGCATACATAGTCTGGTATGTGGTGGAGTTGCTGTTATATATGCCGCCGGCAACCATCACGCGGCCGTCGGGCATCAGTGCATATCCACTCTGGCCCGCTGCAATATCGTCGATGGGATCGGAGTAGTATATCGTGAGGTTGGCCGTGCCGCGGGTCAGCACCTGGGCATAGTCGATTTTCAATACATAGTATTTTTCAGTACGGTTACGGTCACAAGCTATCATATATCCGACCTGCTTGCTTTGGTCTACCAGGATAATGCCGTTATAGTAAATGCCGTTCCCGTCGGGGTCTCTATGGGGAATTCTCACGAATGTTTTAACCAAAGAGAACTCGTTGCCGTCAACAAGGCAGAGGCCATAGGTAAAGTCGGTCTGTGTATTCTCAAGCCCAATCAGGTATTTATAGTCGCCAATCTGGCAGTCGGTAGATTTGAATGAGGTGGGGACATACATCGGTTTCCACTCCTCGAACAGATCGGGTATGAACGACTCTCCGTCCAGTTGGTCTACGACGCAGGCGGCACTGGAAGTAGAGCCGCGGGTATCCCAGGCACCGAATACTATTGCGTTATTGTCAGCGCTTCTGAGCACATAGGGGTTGCTGCGGTTGGAAGATACCCCCTTTATAACAGTGAATTCATTGTCCGCTGCGCTGTATCGCTCTATGTTGTCACTGCTGTACCAGTTGCCCGATACAACGATGTCATTCCCTATTGCCGTGCCGTGGAAAAGGCCGCGGGAGGTCTTCATAGCAGGCAGTGCAGAGAAGGAGTGGTTTCCCGGATCATAAAGGTCAACGTTGGCGTAGGTGCCGCTTCCGCCGTTGCCGGTGCCACCCAAAATTGCAACTTTACCGTTTTCGAGGATAACGGTTGCCTGGTTGTCGTGTCTGGCGGTCATTGTCATCTCTGTCCAGTTGCCATCTTTTAGGTATCCGGCGTTGTCTGTTGTTCTGAATCCATTTGTGTGCCCGCCGGCCACTACCAGTTCGTCACCAGAGTAGAATATCGCCATATCGGAACGGGGAATGGTCATATCAGGGAGTTTTTCGTATTCCATCTTTACCCATTCGATAACAGGAGTAGGTACTGTGATGGTACAGGAGGCGCTCACGCTGCCGTCGGCATTGGAAAGGGTGATGACGGTGGAGCCGGGGCCCACGACAAGCAAACCTTCTTCGGTAACCTCAACCACATCGGGGTTGCTGCTGGTTGCAGTAAGGGTGTTGAGGTTGGTGGCATTCTCAGGAGAGAAATTAATAGGCAACTGGAAGATGTGACCAATCATAGAAGCCGCAACCTCATCTTCCTCAAAATCAAACCAGATGCGATCAACGGGTATTACCTTCGCGGCTACCGTCACGGAGCAGGTGGCTGTCTTGCCGCCGTCGGCACTCTTTACGGCGATGGTGGCATTGCCCTCCTTCAGGGCGGTGACTTTGATTTGGGCGTCGCCGGTTTTTTCTGCCGATGCCACGGAAGGCTTACTGCTTGTTACCGTAAAGTCTTTGTTCTCGGCATTTTCGGGAGAGATGGTGACAGCGAGCACGCCGGTTTCTTCGACCTCGAGAGACAAGGTTCCGGGCTCCACCTTTATGTCGGTCACGGCCACGGGGACAGGTTTTTTACAGGAAATAACTGCCAGAAGTGCTGTGCACAGTGTCAGCAGGGGAAGAATACGTTTCATACAAGTTTAAAATAGAAGTGATTACACCAAAGTTAAGCAAAGTTGTTTACAAGACAAAACGGCGGCTGAACCAGTGGTGCTTTGGGTGCAATTATTTAAATAGAAAAAGACCTTATATGCTTGATTTCAACACATATAAGGTCTTTCAGCGCGGTGAGGGGGGGATTCGAACCCCCGGTACCCTAATCGAGTACGTCAGTTTAGCAAACTGGTGGTTTCAGCCACTCACCCACCTCACCTGATTATACTGGGGCAAGCCCCAGACCCCTCGCTCCAGCCTAGCTATCCCACAAGCCTACGCCGCCCGGCTTTCGCTATCGCCCGACGGCGATTATTATCCCTGCTCGCGCTCCGCTATGGCCTGATGGCGATTATTAGTTATACCCGGCGACCGCTAGGGGATTGCAAAGATAGCAGTTAAATTTTTTTTGACAAAAAATAATTACCTTTGCGGCTGCAATCGGGATGTGGCGCAGTTGGTTAGCGTACCTGGTTTGGGACCAGGTGGTCCCCCGTTCGAGTCGGGGTATCCCGACGTAAGGCCGGCAGAAATGCCGGCTTTTTGTGTATTTGCAGTGACTCCGGGGTGTGAAACAGGATGGTTTGCACCCGAAGACATTCAGAAGCAGCTCTGGTGTGCGAAACAGGAAGAATTGCACACGCGGGAATACCGAAAAGCATCTGGGTGTGTAAAACGAGTCTATTTGCACACAGGAGACACCGGAGAGTTCGCTCTAGTTCCAGAAACGGAACATATACCAGAACATAAAGCCGCTGGCGACAAGCTTGGCAAAGGTGCCGCACAGAAAGCCGGCGAACGAGCCCAGGGCAGGCTTGACGCTGTCGGCGACAGAGGCACGGTTGATGAGCACCTCAGCGAGCAGGGCTCCGAGGAATGCTCCGACAATCATTCCCCACGGCGGAAAGAGTATCAATCCGGCGATGAGTCCCACCATAGAACCGCGGCCTGCCGCCTTGCTGCCACCCGAAAGCCGGGTGAAGTGGGCGGGAACAATGTAGTCGAGTACAGTGACGAACACGGTGATGCCAAGCCAGATGAGCAGAAATTGGAGGGACATCTCCCCGTTGCCGAAGAAGTAGAGCAGCAGCAAGGCGCCCCAGCTGAGCGGCGGACCTGGGATTACCGGCAGGAAACAGCCTATTATGCCGGCCAGCGCCAGGAGTATGGATATGATATTTACGACCATCCTG
>CACYEB010000228.1 GCA_902773305.1 uncultured Bacteroidia bacterium | reverse complement strand
TTCACCTGATTGGTGATGTCCTGCTTGCTCTGGTGTAAATTGATGTCCGACATCCTGGCCGAAATGGCGCTGATCTGAGCATTGACCAGCATTGCGGGGGAAAACGTAACGCCGGAGCGCACGCCCAGGGTGATGTAAGGGGGCATCGCGATGGTCATACCGCGGAGGTCCATCTCATAGCCCATAAAGTTGGAATAGTCGCCACTTGCGGAAATCTGCGGCAGCATGGCCGCGATCGCAGCCCACTTGTTGGCTTGTGCAATCTTTATGTCAAGGGCCGCGTTTGCCAGTGTGTTGTTGCGTTCCACCGCCATATCCATAGCCTCCTGCAGTGTCAGCGACAACTTTTGCTGCGCCGCAGCCGTTACCGAGGATAACGTAAACACAACCGACAGCACCGCACATAAAACCGCCCCTCTTATCTTGGAAGTCATAGTCGAAGATATATAAAAAACCGTCCCTTCCCTACAAAAAACACGCCACGGGGCATTCAGAATCAATCCAAACTGTGGCTCAACCGACGGTTGATCTCCACAAAGCGGTCCTCGTCAAACTTGAACACCTTACGGTCGTATGTATAGAAGCCGTTGAGCTCGGTTTCACAGTCTGTCGTCTGGGTATAAATCGCACCGGAAATTGCCATCCCGTCTACATTGTCCAATATCTTTTGCACAAGGGTGACGTACCTTTCGGTAAGGTCGTCGCTGTTCTCCATCTGGCGGTAGCCCCAGCCGTCCTCGACCCAGGTGTGCCCGGGAACGTTAAGCCCCAGACCGCCGAATTCTCCGACAACGACCACGAAGTCCTTGTGCGGATGGGAGCGGGGCAGCGGATCCTCAGAATAGTTGTGAAAATCAATGATGTCGCCGCAAGGATAGAGGTTTCCGCCGCTGGCGGGGTTGACCAGGCGGGTCGGGTCCATCAGTTTTGTCCGGGTAGCCACCTCCATCGTATTGAACTGGCCCCAGGCTTCGTTGAACGGAACCCAGACGATAATCGAAGGATGGTTGCCAAGCTGGTCCATTATTGCCGTCCAGTCTGCCCAGTACTGCCCGATGCTCTCCTCGGAACGCCTGGGTGCAGGCTCCGCTTCAGGAAGGAAGTCATCCTGGCCGCTCCAGACGGGACTGGTGGCATTGTCACCGTTAGGCATGTCCTGCCACACCATTACGCCCAAACGGTCGCAATGGTAATACCAGCGGTCCGGTTCCACCTTGACGTGTTTGCGGATTGTGTTGAATCCCAACTCTTTGGTACGTCTGATGTCAAACTCCAGCGCCTCGTCTGTGGGTGCCGTGTACAAGCCGTCGGGCCACCATCCCTGGTCAAGGGGGCCGTAACAGAATACCGGCTTGCCGTTGAGCGCTATGCGGTATGTACCGAAGCCGTCTTTTTCGACCGATACCTTACGCATCGCACTGTAGCTGCTCACCTCGTCCACCTTCTTGCCTCCATCCTTTACCACTATTTTGAAATCGTAGAGGAACGGAGTGTCAGGGGTCCAGAGCTTGAGATCTTTCATCTTGATGTTGATCTCCTGGCCGGAAACACCCTTGCCTTTAGCGACCAGGCGCCTGCCGTCAAAAATCCTGACTTCTACGGTACCCTTGCCGGTGGATGTTTCGGCGCAGACCGTGAAGGTGCTCAAATCCAGATACGGGGTTATCTTGAGCTTGCTGATATGTGTCTCGGAAACGGGTTCCAGCCATATTGTCTGCCAGATGCCGGACACGGATGTATACCAGATACCGGAGGGGTCGTTGCGCTGCTTGCCCACCGCATTGAAACTTGCATCGGTATAGTCGGTAACCTTTATCTCTATATCGTTCTCGCCTTTTACAAGGCAGCCGGTGATGTCTTCGCTGATTGCGGTATAACCGCCCGTATGTTTGCCGGCACAGCAGCCATTGACCTTTATCTCACTGATGCAATCTATACCACCGCAATTGAGCAGTACGCGGCCCTTGAGATAACTTGCGGGTATATTGACCTTCCTGTGATAAATAAGCACGGAATCTGCCTCGGTTTTCCGTCCCACACCTGAGAGTGCACTCTCTATCGGGAACGGTACCAGTATCTTGCCCTCACTGCCGGCAGTGCTGTAGTCCCAGAGTCCGTTGAGGTTCTGCCAATGCTTGCGGACCATCTGCGGACGGGGATATTCCGGCAGAGGGTTGGCGGCGTCGAGGCTCTCCCCCCACTGGGTAAGGATATGGTCTGAGGCCGGCGACCAGTCAGCGGCCGGCTTGCGCTCCGTACAGCCGAAGGCAACCGCCATAACGGCCATCATCATCAAAAACTTCTTCATCTCGATAAAAAAATAAAAGATCAGCCACAAAGCTAATCTTTTATTTTCAAATATTTATGGGAATGTTTAGTCGCTCAGGGAGAACCGGCAGAATGCCGTAACCTTTGCATCCTTGTCAACGCTCTTGATATAATCCTTAACGCTGATCTTGTCACCCATTACAAACTCCTGATTCTCGAGAGTCTGCTCCTTGAAAAATTTGGCGAGACGGCCTTTGGCTATGTTCTGTACCATATTCTCGTTGAGAGCGGCAGCTGCGCTTTCAGACACGGTTTTGATAATCTCGCGTGCCTGGGCTGCCTGGGCCTCTGTGAGCCAACCCTTTGCAGTGTTGGATGAGATATGGTCATCGCTGTCGCAGTGGGCGGGGTTGATGCCGGCCTTCTTGAGGGCGTTGTCAACGGCCTTGCGGATCTGCTCTTCGCGGGTCTTCTCGACAGCAACAGTCATCTCCTGCTCTACCACGGTTGCCGGAACGCTTGCCTCATCTACAGCAACGGGTTTCATGGAAGTAACCTGCATTGCGATGTGCTTTGCAAGCTCTGCCGAAACCTCTTTGTTGAAGCCGACGATAGCTCCGTCTTTGCGGGTAAAGTGTACATACGAACCGATGAAGGGAGCCTGCATCTTTGCGTAGTAAGCGATCTGGTGCTTTTCGCCGCATTTTGCAGCCTGCTCGGTGATAAACTCGGCTACGGTCTGGCCGTTTGCCATCTTGCTGTTCTCAAGCGCCGCCTTGTCTTCGGGGAGAGCTGCCATTGCCGCATCGGCAACAGCCTCTGCCAGAGCCTTGAACTCTGCAGTGGCGGAAACGAAGTCGGTCTCGCAGCCGATAGCCATCAGGATGGCTGTCTTGCCGTCGGGAGTCAGGCGTACGATCACTGCACCTTCGTTGGTCTCGCGGTCGGCACGCTTAGCTGCAACCAGTTTACCCTTCTCGCGGATAATCTCCTGTGCACGGTTGAAGTCGCCTTCTGCCTCTACCAGGGCCTTTTTGCAGTCCATCATACCGGCACCGGTCATTTTGCGCAATTTCGCAACATCTACTGCTTTGATTTCCATTTCGATAAATCTTTTAAGTTAATTATTCAGCAGGTGTTTCCGCTTCGGTTGCTGCAACTGCAGCCTCAGCCTTGGGCTCTTCCTTGCGGGTGCGACGGGGGCGGACCTTCTTTGCGGGTGCCTCACCCTCTTCTGCCACCTTTTCCTCTGCCTCTTTGTCTTTGTCCATCTGGCGCTCCTGTGTGCCTTCTGCTATCGCAGCGCACATTGCCTCCATCACGATGGCGATAGATTTGGCAGCATCGTCGTTTGCCGGGATTACATAATCAATGTTTGTGGGATCGCAACACGTATCAACCATTGCAAATACCGGAATGTTCAGACGATTTGCCTCTTTTACCGCGTTGACCTCCTTCTGTACGTCCACTACGAAGAGTGCCGACGGGAGACGGGCGAGATCCTTGATGGAACCGAGGTTCTTCTCAAGTTTGGCTTTCTGGCGGTCTATCTGCAAGCGCTCGCGCTTTGCAAGTGTGTCATAAGTGCCGTCTTCTTTCATCTTGTCGATGTTGGCCATTTTCTTGACGGCTTTGCGGATAGTGGGGAAGTTGGTGAGCATACCGCCTGCCCAGCGCTCGGTTACGTAGGGCATTCCGACAGCCGCAGCCTTCTCGGACACGATATCCTTGGCCTGTTTCTTGGTGGCCACGAAAAGCACCTTGCGGCCCGTGCGGGCAAGCTGCTTGAGTGCCATTGCAGCCTCATCTATTTTAACCACAGTCTTATGCAGGTCTATGATGTGGATTCCGTTCTTCTCCATAAAGATGTACGGAGCCATTTTCGGATTCCATTTTCTCTTCTGGTGACCGAAGTGAACACCTGCATCAAGCAAGTCTTGGAAATTTGTTCTAGACATTTTTGTTTGTTGTTTGTTTTGTTTGTTTTTGTTCCTTGGGCCCTTTATGCGGCCAGGGAATCTCTTTTCATCAATGGGGGAGTAGCAATTCTTATTGGTCTCCCGGATTTTCCGCAGCAGGGCAAACTATGGGTAGCAAACCTGTTGGTCCCGTAATTTTGGCAATCCTGCTGTGCGATAAGTAAATCAGTGTTAATGTTAACGCTTGCTGAACTGGAAACGTTTACGTGCACCAGGCTGTCCGGGTTTCTTTCTCTCGACCTCACGGGCATCGCGGGTGAGGAAACCGTTAGACTTGAGAACCGGACGGTAAGCCTCGGCGTCCACTTTGCAAAGAGCGCGGGCTATTGCAAGGCGGAGTGCCTCTGCCTGACCTTTGATTCCGCCGCCGTCAAGGTTGGCCTTGATGTCGAACGAAGCCAGGGTCTCGGTAACATCCAGGGGCTGACGGACGATATAACGGAGGGTTCCCTCCTTGAAATACTCTTCCAGGTCACGGCCGTTGATGGTGATGTTGCCTTTACCGGGGCATACATAAACGCGAGCAACTGCTGATTTACGTCTTCCAAGGGCGTTGATTAATTCCATGCTTCGCTAAAGTTAAATTTCATTAAGGGTAATTGTTTTAGGGTTCTGCGCCTGGTGAGGATGCTCGCTGCCTACATACAGATGCAGGTTTTTGAACTGCTGCTCGCCAAGACGGGTACGGGGGAGCATTCCGCGAACGGCGTGCTCAAGTACGGCCAGGGGCTTGCGTGAGAACAGCTCCTTGGGCGTGGTGAAACGCTGACCTCCGGGATAACCGGTGTGGCGCACGTACACCTTGTCTGTCATCTTCTTGCCGGTGAGACGGACCTTGTCGGCATTGACAATGATCACATTGTCGCCGCAGTCTGCGTTAGGCGTGAAGTTGGGTTTGTTTTTGCCGCGGAGCAAAATCGCAACCCTGCTTGCCAGACGTCCCAGGACCTGATCGGTAGCATCGATGACAACCCACTCTTTCGAGGAGTTCTCCTTGTTGACCGACTTAGTCTTGTAACTTAATGTGTCCACAGTTTTTGATTGATTTTAAATGGTTAATAATGTGTGTTGCAGCCCAGCTTCAGTCTGGGGGGCTGCAAAGGTAGAAACTTTTTTCAAAGCAGCAAAAATATGTTACCTTCGCCGCCGTGAAAATCGGAGACATAGACCTTGGCGTTCGGCCTCTTCTGTTGGCGCCGATGGAGGACGTTACCGACACCTCTTTCCGCTATATCTGCAAGAAGTTCGGAGCCGATATGGTTTATACCGAGTTTGTCTCCAGCGACGCCCTGGTACGCGACGTGCCGGACAGTCTGAGCAAGCTGGAGATTTACGACTACGAACGGCCCGTCGGCATTCAGATTTACGGCCATCTTCCCGAAGCGATGGTCGATTCCGCCGTGAAAGTCGAGCGGGCGCATCCGGATGTGATAGACATCAACTTCGGCTGTCCCGTCAAGAAAATTGCCGGACGCGGGGCCGGCAGCGGGATGATGCGGGAACCGGACAAGATGGTGGAGATTACCCGGCGGGTGGTACAGGCCGTCCACACGCCCGTTACCGTCAAGACGCGCCTTGGCTGGGACAACGACTCCAAAATCATAGTGGAACTGGCAGAACGGCTGCAGGATGCCGGCATCAGAGCCCTCACCATCCACGGCCGCACCAGAGCCCAGATGTACAAGGGCGAGGCGGACTGGAGCCTGATCGGCGCAGTGAAAAACAACCCGCGTATGCACATACCCATTATAGGTAACGGCGATATCCGCACCCCGCAGGATGCCCTGAACGCCTTTGAGCGTTACGGGGTGGACGGCGTCATGATTGGCCGTGCAAGTTTTGGCCATCCCTGGATATTCCGCGAAATCAGGCATTTCCTTGAAACCGGCGAAGAACTGCCGCCAATGTCGGTGGCAGACCGCGTCGCCCTGGCAAAAGACCACCTCGCCAAATCGATAGAAGTGAAAGGCGAGCGGCGCGGGGTGTTTGAAATGCGCCGCCACCTGGCCTGCTATTTTAAAGGTTTGGATAATTTCAAGGAAACCCGGCTGAAATTGGTAACTTTGACCGACATTGACGAGTTGTATAATACTCTCGATTTCATAGAGCAGAACTGGCAATAACATTCAGATGGCAAACATCGGCAACATATTCGCATTTCCCTACGCTCTGGGCCTGTGGCTTCGAAACCTGGCCTACGACAAGGGTTGGAAGAAATCCGTAAAATTCGACAATGTTTACATTATATCGATAGGTAACCTGGCCGTTGGCGGGACAGGCAAGACCCCCCACGTGGAGATGTTCATCAAAGCTCTCCTGGAGAGGGCCTGGCGGGTTTCCGTCATCTCCCGCGGATACGGCCGTCAGCAGCCCCGCTCCTGCCGTTTCGTTGAAGTCAACAGCAAGGTAGAAGAAGTCGGCGATGAGCCGCTTCAGATCAAGCGCAAGTTTCCGCAGGTCAAGGTCATCGTTGACCGCGACCGGATACGTGCCATTAATATGCTTATGGCTCTGCCCTTCGGCGATGTTCCTGAAGTGATCCTGCTTGACGACGGGATGCAGTACAGGCGGCTGATTCCCACCCGGCAAGTCACCCTCATAACGTGCGACCGGCCTCTTTCGAAAGACAGCCTGCTTCCCTTCGGACGGTTGCGCGACCTGCCCTCACAGCTAAAGCGCGCCGACACGGTAATCATAACCAAATGTCCCCCCTACCTCAACGACTCGGAAAAGCAGCAACTGAAAAACGCCAACCGCATCGATGAGCATCAGAAAGTCTTCTTTACCACCGTCAGGTATTTCGATCCGGTGGCCGTATTCGAACAGGGCAACAATCGGTACATGTACTCCCACGAAGCCATCCTCTTTACCGGAATCGCCGGCAGCAGCCAGCTTCGTCACCATGTGAGCGCCCGCTATCCGCGCAACTATCACATCGAATTCAGTGACCATCACGTGTTCACCGACCGGGATATCCGGCAAATAGAGAACTTTGCCGACAAACATCCCCAGGCCATAGTCCTCACCACAGAAAAGGACTCCCAGCGACTGCGCCGCAACCCCCTGGTGCATGAACGGCTCAAAGAGAGACTGTTCTATATCCCCATAGAGATCGAACTGGTAGAAGACGAGAGCGCCGAGGGGCTGTTCGACGTTAAAGTTAAATAATC
>CACYEB010000227.1 GCA_902773305.1 uncultured Bacteroidia bacterium | reverse complement strand
AGGAAAGAAAGGCAATAGGGTACAGGTTATCCTTGAGTGCACCGAGCAGAAGAACAGCGGTGTTCCCGGTATGTCCCGTTACATCACTACCAAGAACAAGAAGAACACTCCCGACAAGCTGGAGCGTATGAAATACAATCCGTATCTTCGCAAGATGACTCTTCACAAGGAGATTAAATAGTAACTTCAAAAATCACAATATACTATGGCAAAGAAAGCGGTCGCAACATTCGGCGGTGACAGGTCACAGCAGAAAAGCGTTGTTAAGTGCATCCGTATGGACAAGAACGGTCGTACCGGCTCTTACACTTTCAAAGAGGAGCTTGTACCTGCCGACAAGGTAAAGGAATTTTTTGCAAAGACTCAGAATTAATTTTGAGCCGCGCACAATGTGAATACAGTTAAAGACGAGGCCGGCGGCTTCGTCTTTATTGTTTTAAAAGGATTATGGCCACTTTTCTCTGGGATGATATAGTATTCGGCCCCATCCACAGCCGGCGGGTGGGCCGTTCGCTGGGCATCAACCTGCTGCCCCGCGACGCCAAGGTGTGCACCTTTGACTGCGTTTACTGTGAGTGCGGCGGTCTTTTAAGAGGTGCGGAAAAGCATCCTCTGCCCACGCTCAAGCAGGTGCGTGACGCTATCGAGGGCCGTTTCGCCTCTCTGTCGGCAGAGGGCGCCGGCATCGACTCGATCTCTTTTACCGGCAACGGCGAGCCCACGCTCCATCCGGACTTCGCCGAGATCATAGACATTACGCTGGCTGCCCGTGACAGGTGGCTTAAGCAGGCGGTGGTGAGCGTCTTTACCAATGCCACCCGCCTGGACCGTCCCCCGATTGTGGAGGCGCTTAAAAAGGTAGATAATCCGATCCTCAAGATAGACTGTGCCCTGGACGGTATGGCGGCGGTGATGAACCGTCCCCGCAAGGGCTACAGCGTCAAGGCCGTGGTGGAGAATATGAAGGCATTCGGCGGGAATTTCGTGTTGCAGACTATGCTCGTGAAGGGACCTGTGGTGGATAATTCCACCCCGGAGGCTCTCCGTGCCTGGTACGACGTGGTGCGAAAACTCCATCCCCGGGAGATAATGCTCTACAGTGTCTCCCGCGACACGCCCGTAGCGGGGATCGAACGTCTGGGAGCGGAAGAACTTGCTGCCGCGGCAGCTCCGCTGGTCGCAGAGGGATTTAATATTCAGATTAACGCTTAAAGCGCCATTATTTTAGTATTTTTGCGGTATGGGATTATTCTTTAAGAAACGCAGCGACGACGCTGGTGCCGTGGCAGAAGACAAGGCGGCGCTTGAGGCCGGTCTGGGCAAGACCAAACAGAGTCTGCTCAGCAGGCTGCAGTATGCCGTGATGGGCAAGAGCGTGGTGGACGATGCCGTGCTTGACAGCATAGAAGAGGCGCTGATTGCCTCGGACGTGGGAGTGGACACTACCGTTAAGATAATAGAACGTCTTGAAAACCGCGTAAAGCGGGACAAATACCTGAACACTGCCGATCTCAACCGCATCCTTTGCGAAGAAATCGAGGCGTTGATTGCCGGCGACGGGGTGGAACAGGAGCCCTTCGACTTCTCCAAGAAGCCGTATGTGATAATGGTAGTGGGGGTCAACGGAGTCGGCAAGACCACCACCATCGGAAAACTGGCGGCACAGCTGGCATCGGAAGGGAAGAAGGTGGTGCTGGGCGCGGCTGACACATTCCGCGCCGCGGCAGTGGAACAGCTCAGCATCTGGAGTGACCGTGCCGGGGTGGATATCGTCAGACAGGAGATGGGCAGCGACCCGGCCAGCGTGGCCTACGACAGCGTCAAGAGTGCAGTGGCCAAGGGTGCCGACGTGGTCATTGTGGACACTGCCGGCCGCCTTCACACCAAGATCAACCTGATGAACGAGCTCACCAAAATCCGCAACGTGATGCGCAAGGTCGTTCCCGACGCCCCCCACGAGGTGTTGCTGGTTATAGACGGCTCCACCGGCCAGAACGGTTTCGTACAGGCCAGGGAGTTTACCAAAGCGACCGATGTCACGGCGCTGGCGGTGACCAAGCTCGACGGCTCTGCAAAGGGCGGCGTGGTGATAGGTATCAGCGACCAGTTCAAGATTCCCGTGAAGTTCATAGGTGTCGGAGAAAAGATAGAGGACCTTCGCCTCTTCAACAAGAAGGATTATGTTGAATCATTGTTTAAATAGTAGATAGATATGACTGTTTCGTATAACTGGCTTAAAGATTATCTGAAGTTTGACCTGAGTCCCGAAAAGGTGGCCGAGGTGCTGACATTCACCGGGCTGGAGGTGGAGCATACAGAGACTGTAGAGCAGATTCCCGGCGGCCTGGCAGGCGTGTTCGTGGGCAAGGTGCTCTCGTGCGGGATGCATCCCGACAGCGACCACCTGCACATCACCAAGGTCGATATCGGTCAGGGCGAACCGCTGCAGGTAGTGTGCGGCGCACCCAACGTGGCAGCTGGGCAGAAGGTCCTGCTGGCTACCGTGGGCACCAGGCTGGTGGACATCCACGGCGAGGAACTCAAACTCAAGAAGAGCAAGATCCGCGGAGTGGAGAGTTTCGGTATGATCTGCGCCCAGGACGAACTGGGAATAGGCGAGGACCACGCCGGTATTATGGTGCTGGAAGAGAGCGCCGTACCCGGCACTCCGGCCAAGGACTATCTGAAGCTTTCGTGCGATACTGTCTATGAGATAGGCCTGACCCCCAACCGCATAGACGGTGCCTCGCACATCGGCGT
>CACYEB010000226.1 GCA_902773305.1 uncultured Bacteroidia bacterium | reverse complement strand
TGCTCTTCCACGGGCAATCCCTCCGCCGACTGCGTCGGCACCTCCCTTTACACAAGGGAGGCTTTGGGCGCGCAACCGCCGCATTCGGGCAAGCCCGCCGGCACCTCATCCATCATTGGACAAAGAGCCGAAGAAGCTCAAGGCAAAAAAACAACCGCCGCTCTGCCAAGTGACGGCTGTTTTCATGATTCGTAAGGCTCACATCTGGAAAACCAGGTGACTTGAGGAGCAACCGCGTGCGTGGTTCGCCCTCCATTCATATTATAGCGCCTTGAAAGAAATCTGTCAAGGCTCGGGAAGTCGCCAACACAGCCCCTACTCCCTGATCTTCTCCAGCTGTCGCACGATGGCGTCATAGGTCTCGGTGGAGATGTCGTGTTCCACCTTGCAGGCGTCCTCCTGGGCGGTGACGGGATCCACGCCGATGCGGATCAATATCTGTGTCAGTACCTTGTGCCGGTCGTAGATGCGGCGGGCGATCTCCATGCCCGAATCGGTCAGGGCGATATAGTTGTCCTTGTCCATGGTGATGTAGCCGTCCTCCCGCAGGTGCTTCATCGCCACGCTGACCGAGGGCTTGCTCACCGCGAGGCCCGAGGCGATGTCCACCGAGCGCACGTAGCCCTTGTCTTCACTGAGCCGCAGGATCATCTCGAGGTAATCCTCGGCGGATTTATGTATCTTCATGTTTCATTCTTTCCTTTCCGTTACCCTTATTTAATATTAGCATATCCTAACGCATTTTTCAACCCCAATTTGTGTGAATTTGTGAGGCACGGGCGCATATTAACTGAAACTATAACATACTATTGACTGCGCCTATTGGACAAATAACCCAGGGATATGCTATAATATGCTATTGGAACTGTGTCCTTTTTCGACCTTCGAGGGAAGACCGGCATGACGCTACAGCAATTGAATTACATCATCACCATATCCGAGACCGGATCGATCAACAAGGCGGCGGAGAAGCTCTACGTCTCCCAGCCCTCGCTGACCAGCGCCATCAAGGAGCTGGAGCGGGAATTGGGCATCGTGGTATTCAACCGCACCGGCAAGGGCGTGACGCTGACGGCGGACGGGCTGGACTTTCTGCCCTATGCCCGCCAGGTGTACGGCCAGTATCTGAGCCTGATGGAAAAGTACGGCAAGGCCGGCGGGCGGCGGCAGAAGTTCGGCGTGTCCTGCCAGCACTATTCCTTCGCCGTCAAGGCGTTTGTGGAGATGGCCAAGGCCTACGACATGGCCAAATACGAGTTCGCCATCCGCGAGACCCGCACGCTGGACGTCATCAACGACGTCGCGCGGCTCCAGAGCGAGATCGGCATACTGTATCTGAGCGACTTCAACCGAAAGGCGATACTGAAACTGCTGTCCTCCAACGGGCTCTCCTTTCACCACCTGATCTTCTGCAACGCCTATGTCTATCTGTGGAAGGGACACCCGCTGGCCGACCGGAAGTCCATCAGCCTCACCGACCTGGAGCCCTACCCCTGTCTGTCCTTTGAACAGGGGGATTCCAGCTCCTTCTACTTCGCCGAGGAGATCCTGTCCACCAACGAATATCCCCGCAGCATCAAGACCAACGACCGCGCCACCAACTTAAACCTCATGACCGGGCTGAACGGCTATACGCTGTGCTCAGGCATCATCTGCGAGGAGCTGAACGGCTCCGATTACATCGCCATCCCCTATGAGCCCGACAGCAATAACCCCAACAGCGTCATGGACGTGGGCTATGTGGTCAAGAACAACGCCATACTGAGCGAGCCCGGCCAGCGGTATCTCACCGAGATCCGGCGGTATCTGGGGATAGAGGAGGAGTAAATTGAAATCTGCGTAGCATATTTCAATTTACCCCAGAGTGCAGAGTTGAGAGTTCAGAGTTCAGATGTGGTGCAAATCCTTCGGATTTGTAATAAACAAAGGGTTGCGACCAAGCGCGGCAGCCTTGCCTCCCCTTTCACGCACCGCCGCTACTGCCCATAGGGCAAGCGGCGGCAGCGCGGGGCTGGCATCCAAAGGATGCGCC
>CACYEB010000225.1 GCA_902773305.1 uncultured Bacteroidia bacterium | reverse complement strand
CACCGTCAGATAGCCCCTCAGGGGGAAATGCTTCAGGCTCCAGTGGCGCAGATCCTCGTCGTAGAGGCGGTCTGCAGCACTCCAGGCACTTATGTTGGGGTCGATGGTAATAATCGGGTAAGCGGGAGCACGAAGTGTGTTGCGCTGGGCCCCGGCAGTTGCGAATGCTGCAAATGCAATCAGAACGGCGGTGAGAAGTCGTAACATATCTGTCGATTGGATTTATGGGGTAAAGATAACACTTTGCCCCAAGAAAATGAGGATATTTGCGTATATGACTCGCAGATTATTCTATGCCATAGCTGGCGTTGTTTCTGGCGGCCGGACCTGACACTTCAATCTCTACATATAAGGTTTTTTTCATACCGCAACTTTAAATACCTTTGTGGATATGAAGAAGATACTCCTTACTATCGTAGCTATGCTCGCGGCCGGTTTTGCGGCCTTCTCCCAGGATTACCCGGTGGCGGGTGCCGACGAGAAAACACCATCGAAAGCAGAATATTTTACCTGGATGAGTCATCTTAACGAGGGACCCAGCGAGGCGCAGACTTATGCTGAACTGGATTTTTTCCAGTGGTTGCACGACAATTATGGCATGGAGCTGGACATTTTTGCCTTTGACGCCGGTTTCTTGGACGGGCGCAAATTTTATGGCTCCACCCGTTCTGAGCGCTTCCGCAAGCAATATCCCCACGGTATTGCTCCCATCAGGGACCGTGCTGCCGCCTTCGGCGCGAGTCTTGGTGCATGGGGCGGCCCGGACGGTATGGGGGACACTGCAGAAGAGGCTGCGGCGCGTATGGATATGATGGTAGAGCTGGCCCGAGACTATAATTTCGGTCTCTTTAAGATGGATGGCGTGTGCGGTCAGCTGCGGCAGTCAAAGTATGACTGTTTTGACCAGATGATGACCCGCATCAGGCAGGAGCGTCCCGACTTTGTGCTGCTAAACCATCGCCTGCGTCTAGGTCCGGGGATGAAGCACTCCACAACCTATCTGCTTGGCGGGCAGGAGACTTATATCGATGTCTTTATGACCAACGATACGACCGCTCCTCACCACCGTGCGGGAGCCCTCGCCCGCAGGGCGCCGGAAAATCTGACCCGCCTGACAGAAGATCACGGCGTGTGCCTTTCGTCCTGCCTGGACTACTGGGAAGATGACCTTGTACTGCAGGCTTTTGGTCGGGAATTGATAATGGCTCCGCAGATATATGCCAACCCGTGGCTGCTGCGCGACGATGAATTGCCCACGCTGGCCTTTCTGTTCAATCTGCACCGTGACTACAGGGACATTCTGGTGGATGCCGTGCGTCTGAGCGAGGAGGACTGCGGCCCGGAAGCCCTGAGCCGCGGAGATGAGAAGACCCGCTTCCTGACCCTCCGCAATCTCAGTTGGGAGCCGGTCAAATATACCATTCGGCTTGACTCCGGGACAGGTCTGGCTGCGGCCGGCAGGGTCAAGGTGCGTCAGTATCATCCATACATATTGGATATGGGCACCCACGCGTGGGAATCGACCATAGAAGTTGAGGTGCTGCCTTTCCGGGCAGCCTTGGTCAAGCTTACCACTGCGCCGGAAAAGGACAGGGTAGCCATCAGCGGCATACCCTATCAGATTGTCAACGACAAGGCTGGCAATGACTATGAGGTCAGGCTGCTGGGTATGCCGGGGCAGAGTTATACAGTACGTGTAGAAAAGGGGCCTGTGCGCTTTGCTTCTGCGGCGCTGGACGGCAAGTCCAACGCCGCTCTTGCTCGGGGCCGCTCGTTCCGTGTCAAATTCCCCGGTGAACCCCTGAAGAACTCTTTTCACCGCCGGCTGGCTTTTCTGCAGCCGACTCCTGCGCCGGCAGATTCTGTGGCCATATATGATGCGATGGTGTTTGCTGCCGACAATAATGCCCTTGAGATACGTTCCCTAAAGCGCTCCGGCCCTACGGCCATAGCTCAGGTTCAGGCAGCCCGCGACGCCCTCTTTGGTCAGAGAGCCTTTGTGACCAAGGATTGCTGGGACCGCTATATGTTCGACGATGATCCATCCACCTGCTTCTCTCTGTCGCTGCGCGAGGACATCACCAAACTGGACGCTACCGATTTCTGCGTGGATGCCGGCCAGGTGATTACTTTGGATAAAATTGAAATCGACTGCCCTGATGAATTCTCTTTGATACCTTTCTATTTCGACGAAGGGGCGTTTGCGCAGTTCTCTGCCGACCTGGTGCACTGGACCACGGTTACCTTTTTGAGTGACGTTCATATGACTATAGATGCTTCAAAAGCAGGGCCTTTCCGCTATTTCCGCCTTGGGCTGAGCCCTATGCGCATATCCGGGATCAGGGCTTGGCGCGGCGGCCAGCGGGTCTCTACTGCCGACTGGCACGCAACAAACTTGTTCCGGCCCTTCTGGAAGATGTGCGATGCTGCGGGAGAGGCCTGGAAGGGCGCTACCTGGAGCGCACAAGTGACGCTGGACGAGATACCTCAGGGTTCATATCTGTGCATAACTATGCCTGGCAGGTACGCCGCTGACGAGGCGTGGGCGGCACTCAAGATAGACGGCCAGTGGCAGGGCTGTCCCGACAGGGCCCCTTCTTACAACTGCAATCCTTATGGCTGGTTAGTGGATTACTGCGGCGGAAATTACACTTACTATTTCCCTTTGAATCAGGATTTGAAGGGGAAAACTCTGGAAGTATGGGCCGCAGCGGCCACCAACGCCGACATCCAGCCGGAGGTGTGGCTTTCGACATATCCCATACCGTTTGGGCGCAAGAGTCTGTGCCTTAAAAAGGCTCTTTAAAGAGAATTGGCTATGCCCGCTTTCCGGGAGACAAGTCCGTCGCGGTTGACGGTCTCTACGGAAAGCGTATGCCACGGGCCGGCAGGGAGACGGAACTCCATTGCCGGAGGAATTACGGGACGGGCCTGGTCTCCGTTGGTGTCATAGTTCTGGTAGCATCCGTTTTCCGGTACTCTGCCAGCCGGCTGGCCATCTTTATAGATGTTGAAGCAGTAGATGCCGGACTCAATGTCAGCCTCCGCCTTCCAGGTAAGAAGGAAGCCATCGCCATCCCGAGTGACTTCCAGGCCGTATGGCTTCTCCGGCGGGGTTTTG
>CACYEB010000224.1 GCA_902773305.1 uncultured Bacteroidia bacterium | reverse complement strand
TGGAACTTAAGGTCAGACTGGTAGCGGTTCAGAGAGTGACCAAGGTTACCAAGGGTGGCCGTCACTTCAGCTTTGCTGCAATCGTCGTTGTCGGCGATGAGAACGGTGTCGTAGGCTATGGTCTTGGAAAAGCCAACGAAGTTACCACAGCCATTTCCAAGGGCATCGAAGATGCAAAGAAGAATCTTGTCAGGATTCCTTTGAGCAAGAAGACTATCCCTCACGAGCAGGCAGCCAAGTTCGGCGGTGCACGCGTGTTTATGAAACCCGCGGCTCCCGGTACCGGTGTAAAGGCCGGTGGTGCGATGCGTGCCGTATTCGAGGCGGTAGGTGTTCACGATGTCATTGCAAAGAGTAAAGGTTCATCCAACCCTCACAACCTGGTCAAGGCAACGGTTGCCGCTTTGTGCGAGATGCGCGACGCCTACACTGTAGCCGGCCTGCGTGGTATTCCTATGGAAAGGGTATTTAACGGTTAAGGAGATCCAGACTATGGCAAAAGTAAAAGTTACCCAAATTAAAAGTATAGCCAGCGCAACCAAGCGTCAGCAGGCCAATATGATTTCCCTGGGCATTCACAGAATCCACCAGAGCGTCGAGATTGAGCTTACTCCCGTCACCGCTGGTATGATTGAAAAGGTTCGTCATCTTGTAAAAGTTGAAGAAGTAAAATAGGGAGAAGACAGCACTATGAAATTAAACAATCTTAAACCTGCAGCAGGCAGCGTGAAGCGCGAAAAACGTATCGGCCGCGGCCAGGGTTCCGGTTATGGCGGAACGGCTACCCGTGGTAACAAGGGTGCACAGGCACGCAGCGGTTATTCGCACAAAATCGGTTTCGAGGGCGGTCAGATGCCTATCCAGCGTCGTCTTCCCAAGTTCGGCTTCAAGAACCCCACAAGAGTGGAATATGCAGTGGTTAACGTCTCTGCCCTCCAGGCGCTCAGCGAGAAGACCGGCTCCACCACAATCACGGTTGATGATATGGTTGTAGCAGGGCTGGCCGGCCCCAACGATCTGGTCAAGGTTCTCGGCAACGGTGAGCTCACGGCAAAGCTGGATGTCACCGCACACGCTTTCAGCAAGAGCGCGATTGCCAAGATCGAGGCTAAAGAGGGTACAACGACAGTTCTTTAAAGACTATGGCTAATTTTACTCAGACATTAAAGAATATCTGGAAGATTGAAGAGCTTCGCCAGAGGATTATCTATACCCTCGCGCTGATAGCGGTCTATCGACTCGGCTGCTACATCGTGATTCCCGGCATAGATGCCTCCCAGCTCGCAAATCTCCAGAAGCAATCGTCCGAAGGCTTGCTCGGCCTTATGAATATGTTTTCGGGCGGTGCTTTCGGTAACGCCTCGGTGTTCGCACTGGGCGTTATGCCCTATATCTCGGCATCCATCGTCATCCAGCTTCTGGGTGTGATGTTCCCGTTCTTCCAGCGCCTCCAGCGCGAAGGTGAGAGCGGAATGAGAAAGATGAATCAATATACCAGATATCTTACCATACTGATCATCGCCATCCAGGGCCCCGCTTACATCGCCAACCTACGTGCACAGCTTCCCGCAAGTGCGTTTATGGCGCAGGTAGGCAGCGGCTGGTATGCGTTCATCGCTACCCTCATCCTTCTGGGCGGTTCGATGTTCGTGATGTGGCTCGGCGAGCGCATCACCGACCGCGGTATCGGTAACGGTATATCCCTCATCATTATGATTGGTATCATCGCACGCCTTCCCCAGGCTCTCTACCTCGAGCTTATGGAGAAGTTCACCAAGACCACCGGCGGTATCCTGATGTTCATCGTCGAGATCGTGGTTCTCTTCTTCGTGTTCGTGGCTACCATCGCCCTGGTTCAGGCCGTGCGCAAGGTGCCCGTTCAGTATGCCAAGCGCGTAGTCGGCGGCAAGATGTACGGCGGCGTGAAGAACAACATCCCCCTGAAGGTCAATGCTGCAGGCGTCATGCCTATCATCTTTGCCCAGGCGATGATGCTCATCCCCCTGCTGTTCACCCGCTTCAACGTTACCAAGGGTCTCGCTGCAGTGCTGAACAACTCCGTGGGATTCTGGTATAACTTCATCTTTGCACTGATGGTGATTATATTCACATACTTCTATACGGCTGTGACTATCAATCCCACCAATATGTCAGAGGACCTCAAGAAGAACGGCGGTTTCATCCCCGGCGTAAAGCCCGGCAGGAAGACGGCCGATTATCTTGATGCCATTATGTCGCGCATTACGCTTCCCGGCTCTATCTTCCTGGCAATCGTGGCTATCCTGCCCGCATTCGCCCAGCTGCTCGGAGTCAACAACCAGTTCGCCCACTTCTACGGCGGTACATCGCTGCTGATCCTCGTGGGTGTGATTCTGGATACACTCCAGCACATCGAGAGCCACCTGCTTATGCGCCACTATGACGGACTTATGAAGACCGGGCGTCTTCAGGGCCGTTCAGGAATGTAGCATTCTCTTATGAGTTTGTAAGAAGATGATTAAAGTCAGAACCGAAGAAGAAATCGCACTGCTTAGAGAGAACGCAATACTTGTCTCTAAGACGCTGGCCGAAGTCGGCAAGCGGATAGTGCCGGGCGTCAAGACCAAGGACTTGGACGCTTTTGCCGAGGAGTATATCCGCGACAATGGCGCCGTGCCCGGCTTCTTGGGTTATGGCGGGTTCCCTTACAGTCTCTGCATTTCGGTCAACGAATACGTTGTGCACGGCTTCCCTTCAGACTATGTCCTCAAGGAAGGCGACATCGTATCAATCGACTGCGGAACTGTTTACAAGGGATACTACGGCGACTCGGCTTATACCTTTGCCTGCGGAGAGATCAGTGCGGCTGACCAGGCCTTGCTGGATACTACTGAGCAATCCCTGTATAAAGGTATAGAGGCTGCCGTTGCCGGCGCACGCACAGGTGACATCGGATACGCCGTTCAGAGCTATTGCGAGCAGCGGGGCTATTCGGTGGTACGCGAACTGGTAGGACACGGCATCGGGCGCAATATGCACGAAAGTCCCGAAGTGCCCAACTACGGCCGCCGCGGACACGGTGTCAAACTCGCAGAGAACACCGTGATCTGCATAGAGCCTATGATAAACCAGGGCGTCAAGGAAGTTTACCTCGACGACAACGGCTGGGGTGTCTACACCGCAGACCGCAAGAAGTCGGCTCACTTCGAGATGACGGTTGTGGTGCGCAAGGGCGCGGCGGAAAGATTGACTACTTACGAATTCATAGAGAAGAATAAATAACAATCAACATCAACGGAAAGTATTTATGCCAAAACAGTCATCAATAGAAAAGGACGGCACAATCATAGAGGCTCTGTCGAATGCGATGTTCAGAGTCGAGTTGGACAACGGCCATGTGATTATCGCCCACATTTCGGGCAAGATGCGGATGCACTATATCAGAATCCTGCCCGGTGACAAGGTGAAAGTAGAAATGTCTCCGTATGATTTGACCAAGGGAAGAATTTCCTTCAGATATAAATAACATTAAATTTCCCATAGCAAGATGAAAGTTAAAACATCCATCAAAAAACGCAGCGACGATTGCAAGATCGTAAAGCGTAAAGGCCGCTTGTATGTTATTTGCAAGAAGAATCCGAAATTCAAAATGCGTCAAGCATAATTTTTAACGATTAATCAAATAAAGTAAAGATAAATTATGGCACGTATAGCCGGAGTTGACTTACCAAAAAACAAGCGCGGAGTTATAGGTCTTACCTATATCTACGGAATTGGTCGCAGTTCCTCCCAGAAGATCCTTGGTGAGCTGGGTATCAGCGAGGACATCAAGGTCAAGGACTGGAACGACGATCAGATTGCAGCAATCCGAAGCAAGATTGCTGAGGAGTACAAGATCGAGGGCGAGCTTCGCTCTTCGGTTCAGATGAACATTAAACGACTGATGGATATCGGTTGCTATCGCGGCATCCGCCACCGTGTCGGTCTTCCCGTTCGCGGACAGAGCACCAAGAACAACGCACGTACCCGCAAGGGACGTAAGAAAACTGTCGCCAACAAGAAGAAAGCTACTAAATAGGAGACTTGAATTATGGCTAAAAAGACAACATCAAACAAAAAGAGAGTTGTTAAGGTTGATGCTTATGGACAACTTCACGTCTCTTCAACTTTCAACAATGTAATCGTAACCATCACTAACTCTACCGGTCAGGTTATCAGCTGGTCTTCTGCCGGCAAGATGGGCTTCAGGGGTTCCAAGAAAAACACTCCCTACGCTGCCCAGGTAGCCGCACAGGACGCTGCCAAGGTTGCCTACGACCTGGGCCTGCGCAAGGTCAAGGCTTATGTAAAGGGCCCCGGTTCCGGTCGTGAGTCGGCTATCCGTACGGTGCATACAGAGGGCATCGAGGTCACCGAGATCATCGACGTGACTCCTCTGCCTCACAATGGCTGCCGTCCCAAAGGTCGTCGTAAAGTTTAATCTCTAAAAACGAATTACATTATGGCAAGATATACAGGGCCTAAGACCAAAATAGCCCGTAAATTTGGTGAACCGATCTATGGACCGGACAAATACCTTGACAAGAAGAACTATCCTCCGGGACAGCACGGCTTGGCAAAGAAACGCAAAAAAACTTCTGAGTACGGCATCCAGCTGGCAGAGAAGCAGAAAGTTAAATATACCTACGGACTTCTCGAGCGTCAGTTCAGCTCTATGTACGAGAAGGCTGCCAGGATGAAAGGCCGTACCGGCGAGAACCTCATTATGCTTCTCGAGAGCCGTATCGACAACCTGGTTTTCCGTATGGGTATCGCTCCGACCCGCGCAGCCGCCCGTCAGCTCGTGAGCCACTGCCACATCACCCGCAACGGAGAGGTTTGCAGCATTCCTTCTACCATCCTCCGCCCCGGTGACGTCATTGGTGTGCGCGAGCGCTCAAAGAGTCTCGAAGTAATTCAGGACAGCCTCTCCCACGGTGCAGGCAAATACTCCTGGATAGAGTGGGACGCAGATAAATGCTCCGGCAAATACCTCAACATCCCCGAGCGTACAGAAATACCCGAGACAATCAACGAGCAGCTTATCGTCGAGTTGTACTCCAAGTAGCAGCGTGAAGAAACACTAACACCAAAAACCAAATCATTTTAT
>CACYEB010000223.1 GCA_902773305.1 uncultured Bacteroidia bacterium | reverse complement strand
GACGGCTTGAATGCAGAGCAGGCTGTCCGGGTGGAAAGAGACTGCGCCGGCGGCACCTCCGAAAGCCAGCGATCCGTCCGAAAGGCGGCATGAAACCCGCTCGCCATAGATATCCGAGAGAAAGCCGAGTTCTTTCGGGACGCGTCCCGTACTGCCGTCAGTGTCGATGAACCAGAGACCATCTTCTGTCCCTGCCCATAGGCGGCCCTTCCCGTCGGCTTCTACAGACTGTACCAGCATGCCGTCCAGGCAGTGCCCTCCGCCGGGACTCCAAAGCCCGCCGCGGGTGGCTGCCCAGACCGTGCCGCCAGGCGTGAGACACAGGTCGGTGACATAATCGTCAGGGATAGAGGAATTGCCTTTGAAATACTTTGTCACAAGGCCGGTTTTCCGGTCGATGATATTGAGCCCCGCCTGTGTGGTGGCATAGACCAGATTGCCTTGGGCATCCTCAATGATACGGCTCCCCAGCCTGGAACTGATATAGATATTGGAATCCAACTGCGGAGCCGGGTATCGGAAAGGACTCAGCCATCGGGGCGGCAGGCTGCGGCGGTTATGGCGGTCCAATTCGTTGAGGCCCACACCCTCCCACGTTACAATCCAGAACCGGCCCCGGCTGTCTTCCAGAAAATCAGAGATCCAGTTGGCCCCGTCCAGGTTCTCTGCGGCTACACGCTGCTTTTCGGGAAGCAGGCCCGAGAGGTGCTCTTTGTGCATTTTTCCATCCTTTCTGACTTCCCATCCGGTATTGTTCCAAAGGCCGACATAGATTGTCCCCTCACTGTCTTCATACAGGCTCGACACCCTGTCTTCGGCCGTCCCGGTCCACATCTTTCCGCTGCTGTCCTGCATTATGGCAGTGACATTTGCCCGCGAGATGACGCTCACGTGCTGAAGTGCGGGGCAAAGCACAGAGAGACCGTTGTCGCCACCAGCCCAGATATTGCCCTGCCGGTCTTCGAATATGCAGAACAACTCCCCGGAAGAGAGGCTGGACAGATCGTCGGCGTCGTGACGAAAAACTTGAGATTGTTCAGGATGAACCGGGTCAACTATGCCCAGTCCATACGATCCCGCAGCCCACATCTTTCCGCTATGGTCGGTAAGCAGTCTGGCGTGTGCGATGGGGAGCCGGCCGCAGGGTGTCGCTTTCCCGTCCCCGTAGGCATACAGTATTGAAGTATGATCGACAAAATAATAAAGTTTCCCCCCGGATTCGGCGTAACTCCCGGGGCATAATCCGTCGTGCCACAGGGGATGCGAGATATGTGGTTCCTCTCTGTTCCCGACGAACTGGTAGTGGACAAGACGGCCTGCAAGCCAGAGTTTGCCGTCGGAAGCCTCATATATCTGATAATAGGGATAGTCCCCTTCCGAGTCCCGCTTGTCGTAGAAGCAGCGGGCTTCTTCCCGGATACCATCCTTGTAGGAAAGTTTCAGTAACAGAGTGTCTCCCACCGTTGCCCATACATATCCTTCGCCGTCGGCATGCAGGGCCCGGATATGTCCGCTCACTTTGTCGTCCCGGACAGAAGGAGAAGGTTCCCCGGCGACCGTTACCGCCAGCCCCCCGGTGGTCCCCACCCACAATCTGCCATCTTTGTCCACGGTAAGGGCATTCACCCTGCCGTACTCCTTCCAACTTTTGAAGCGCACGCCGTCAAAGCAGGCAAGACCGTTTCTTGTGCCTATCCAAAGGACTCCGTCAGCGTCTTGGGCAATGGCATAAACGGTATTGGACGGCAGGCCGTCGGCAGCGCCATAGTTCACAAAACGCGGCGTAGCCATCAACAGTGCAAGTATGAATGCAAGGCACTTCATTCCTATCACAAAGATATCATTTCCTTCCGAAATATCCTTGAAAATCAGTCCTTTGTGGTGAAATCCGCCACAGGGCGACAGTTCCGATGGGTTACCTTTACAAAAAATTATGCGTATATGAAAAAAACTATTCTTGCCGTATTTGTTTTTTGTGCCATTCTGATGACTTCGTGTGACAAAGAAGGGGCCGGCAATAAAGTCGGAGTTACTTTCCGTAAAGCGAATATCGCCGGTGTCCGGATGCTGGCTCTCGCCCAGGGTGGTGTGGCTACCAAGGCCACCAAGGCCGAGGGCGATATGAATGTCGGCCCCAGGGCCCTCTATTCGGTGTCGGAAGACGGTACTATGGTTCAAGTCACTTATAATGTGGATGTGGAGGGAGTCAACGGAGAAGTAGCCGAGCACATCAAGGCAGACCTGATTATTTCTCCAGGTTTTGTATTCCCCGTAGGCGAAGGCTGGCTCTGGCTCGCCAACTGCAGCTATGATGTAAAGGGAGGATGGAATAATTATCCTACCGATGGCGACAAGGCTGTGCGCCATGCTTTGTCTGCCATTATAAATGATTTCAACGACAAGTACCACGACAATCACGGCGCCCATTACCTCGTCCGCAAGAGCGACGGCGCCCTGTTCGAGTGGACTCTCGAGGCTGGAGCTCCGTTCGGTATGGACGACGGGTTCAAGCAGCCCACCTTCCTTGACGGTTGGTTTCACCAGCTGGGCAAGGATTTGTTTGTCAGGACCGGCGGCTGGAACTACGACGGGATAAACGGAGGCCTTCCGTCACTTATCCGTCTGCAGGATAAAGGCAGTACGCTTGAGGCGGTGAACCTGCTGGGAAACAATATCAGCTGCAACAAGATGTACCCGGCCGAAGGCGACTGTCTGGGCGGGGACTTCGGCTATCCCGGCATGATGGGAACAGCCCTTGGCATCATCGCCCCTCCTTCTTTCACGCCGGTGCTCTTGCAACTTGACTCTCAAGGGAAGGATGCGTTCCTGCTCTCCATTGGAGGGAAACTGTATCTGGCAAGGAGTTATGAAGTTGAAATCCAGGAGGGCGACGGCAAGGAAGGGCAGTGGACCAGGACCGAGTCCCGCACCGATTTCTATAATCTTACGGTCACAGGCAACTCGATTGCCCTCGGGAGCCTCATCTGCACAATGAAAGATCGGATGGAAAACAGCACCTATATTTCTTATGGAGAAACCCTCAGCTGGTGGAGCGGCAATGACAGCGACGGAGCCCGGATACATACCCTGGATCCCAAGGCCGGCACAGTTTCGTCACGCAACCTTCCGGAGCACTATCCGGGCAATGAGTTGGAATATGTAGATGGAGTGGCCTATGTCGCCGACGGCTCTGCCGGCTACTGGGAGTGCGACCTTTCCAAGGATGCGGCCGGTTATGTGGCGCTTGACTGGAGCAGCGCGGCGGAATATCAAAGCAAGATAGTGCCTTCTACACTGCGGCTCGTGCGTTTCGAGGCATCTTCACTCACCCTTCAGTATGTGGCCTATATGTCCAACGGAACCGAACTGAACTTCTATTCCTCAGTGACTGGTGCCGAACGCGGCAAGATTAAAACCAATGTCGGCAGTGACGGCAACGCAGGTATGGTAGTCACCACTATGGTGCGGCTCAATTAACGACCGGGTATGAAAAGGACAATCTTAATTTGGTTCACGCTGGCCCTGCAACTCCTTCCGGCCTGCGATATGATGTCGGATGCCAGGCTGGACAATGACTTTTGGGAGGACGCGCCGCTGCAGATGGAGCAGCACCAGTTCCGGATAGAAACGGAGATTCTGGCAGGACTGTACTGGCACTGGAATAACGCCTATGCTTCTTTCGTTGAAGACTGGACGAAATATAACAACGAGAAAAAAGCTCCCGAACTGGTTTTCAGCAACCGGCGATGGTATCCTGCGGAATACGGCCCAAGATTCTGGAGCGATTTCGACCTTGACAATAAACAGTATCCCGGGATGGCTCCGGTTTCTTATTATGACTGCGACAGCCATCCTTACATCAAAACCGATCTGGGAGACGGAAGCTACAAGATTGAAGTGGATTTTTTGGGATACCGGTGGTCCGGGATACTGCGACCCGGAGAGGACTGCATCCTCAAGGCAGATTACTCAGACGAGTTCCGCCTCCGCCTTCTCCCTGCCGATGCGGTCTATGACCACTCCCTCGACGACCTGCTGATGGTCGCCCGGGAATGCGGCAAGAAGAAATAAGCCTTGGAGTTGTGGCGGAATGTGGCTATCTTCACATCGCTAAGATAGATGGTATGGCTTGCAATCCGGACTTCGTTCAATATATCATCGACCAGTGCTCAGGTGCCGGTGAGATTGCCGTCAAGAAGATGATGGGAGACTACTGCGTCTATTGTGACGGCATCCTTTTCGGACTTATATGCGACAACAATCTGTATCTCAAGCCCACGTATCAGGGTGCGGCGCTTTTGAAAGAGGTGGTGATGCGGTCGCCCTACCCCGGGGCCAGGGAGCATTTCCTGATTACTGACGTAGACGACCGGGACTGTCTGGCCGCCCTTGTAAAGGCGACGATACGGGCCCTGCCGAAACCCAATCCGATTACAGGCAGGAGAAAATAATGGAGGCGAGTTCTTCTTCGCTGAAGCCGTCGGCCTTGAGGGTCAGGTCATAGTTCCTGGCATCGTAGCGGCTTACCCCGGCGTAGCGCATAATGTAGTTCTCGCGGGCCTGGTCGATGACATTAATGAGGTCTGCGGCCTGCCCTTCGGAAAGACCCTGCCTGTCCATAACGCGCCGGATGCGGTGGGGCAGGGTGGCGCTGATAAACACATTGAAGGTGTTGGGATGATCCTTGAATACGTGGAAGCCGGAGCGGCCGGCAATCACACACGAACCCATCTGCGCAAAACCCCGAAGAATCTGGACTTCGGTGGCAAAAATCTCGTCGGTAGTGACACGCACCTTGGCCTCTTCGGTGTATTGCGGGTCAAGCCCCAAAGCCTTCGCGGTAGGCACGGGCGCCACCTTGTCAACAAAGTCCGACAGCCAGTTCTTCTTTTTGCCCTTGAGCTTTTCTATCTCTTCTGCGCTGAGCTGGAACTGTTTCTCCAGGGCCTGGGTCAGCTGCTTGTCCAGATAGCGGACATTGAGTTTCTCTGCCAGGATTCTGCCCACGGTATGGCCGCCTGAGCCAACCTCGCGGCTGATAGTAACGACAAATGGTTCTCGCTTATTCATAAAGACAAAGTTACAACAATAGTTTTATCTCCGGAAATCTGGAGAATGGTTTTTTATGGTTTGCCGCGCCGTTTCGCAAAGGGGGGTGTCTCATCATAAACATAACTCATTTGCGTAACTGTCAGGAATAACCGGGTCCTGTGCAATAATGACGTCAAGATGACCCCAGCCTTAGGGCCATATGGCCGGGGTTCACCTGTCTGAAAACCTGTTTTAGGGCCTCGACGCCAAAGTAATGTGCTCCAGAACCACCTGTGGCCCATTTCAACTTGACGTCACTGTTGCACAGACCGTCAGGCCCAAGCAGCTGGATGTGTTGTCCTTGCCCAATCTGTCGGCGGATCACCCGACATTGATGGTGACGATAAAGGTGTAAGCTACCCCGGCAAAGTGAATGCCAACATTGAACACCCATACGCCGGACTCGCTGGCGTTTGTATTGATATACCCGTCAGCAGATGAGAAACCGACAAACGGTCTGGAATCATCCTTCCCATTAAAGGTGCATGTCCACCCGTCACTCTTAAGGAACTCATATGATTCAGGTAAGATTTCTTCAAGTGTATATCTGGAATAATATGCCTTGTGATAGTTGTATAATTCCGCAATAAAAGGAACGGAAATCGTAGCGTCAGTGACTTTCGCATTGATCGGGCCGATCTCGATCACCGCATCGGCAGGACGGGCCTTGACGACATATTCGAACTCACCCCAATATGTGATGTCGTCAACAGCGTCATACTTCGAGATTGAATAGACATATGTGGAATCACTCACTCCGTATTCCGCCGCCGAGCAGAGGGTCACCTGGATAGACTTGGAGTCATTAGTGTGACTGGTAACGGCTCCTGGGCCCTGGGTGTAATCAGCCTTGGTCACAGTATTCCAGGTCTTGTCTTTATCCGCCCCCATAAGTTTCGTGCGGTCGCCGTCAACATAGATCTTGGAGATGAGGGTGTCTTTAAGGTCGTCATAGTACCTGTAATCCCAAGGGATGATGATTTCCACTGGGTTGTTATAGAGGTCAATAGGAGTAAGTTTTAATTTACCGGGATCTTCAGGTTCGCCTTCACCACCGTTCTCTATGTTCTCAATCGCTTCTTTGATGGCCGCGAGGATGTCACTGTAGTCGGTAAGGCCGTTGATGGCTTTGAAGATGTCATCCAGTGCCTTGGCGATGGCGCCGGTGAGGGCAGTGTTGGTGCCGTCAACCGCCGTGGAGACCTTGTCGATGGCTGTCACTACGCCGTCGATGGCGCTGTCCAGGCCGTCCACGCTCCCCTTGATCGACTCCAGGGCTGTCTTGAT
>CACYEB010000222.1 GCA_902773305.1 uncultured Bacteroidia bacterium | reverse complement strand
GGGCGGCCCCAGTTGGCATAAGGGTATATGCTGATGCCTCCGCGGGGGGTGAAGTAGCCGGTGACCTCTATGTACCTGGGATCCATCAGTTTGATGAGGTCCTTCATAATTATGTTCACGCAGTCTTCGTGAAATGCACCCTCGTTCCGGAAACTGAACAGATAGAGTTTGAGGCTCTTGCTCTCTACCATCTTGACATCCGGGATATAGCTGATGCGGATTTCGGCATAGTCCGGCTGGCCGGTGATGGGACACAGGCTGGTGAATTCGGGGCAGTTGAAGCGCACCCAGTAGTCTCCGCCGGGATGCTGGTTTTCAAATGCCTCCAGCACCTCGGGAGCGTACGAATCTGCATATCGGGTCTTGTGGCCGAGCGACTGAAGACCTTCTTCCTTGCGGTTTTTCATATTATTGTATGTCTTTAATTCTGAAAGGGTTATAGTTGACTCCGACATCGAAGGCGTCAATATGCTCAACTGTCTTGACCTTCATTACCACCCAGGTGGTCACAGGCAGGATAATGATCTCGTATAGCACTTTGAAGCTGACCTGTGCCAGCATCATAGAGGCCAGCACCTTTACGGGGGTACCTATGAAAGCCAGCGGCATAAAGATCAGGGAATCCAGCAGTTCGCCGGCTATGGAAGAAACGATTGCGCGCAGGCCGAACATCCTGCCCTTGGAGGCAATCTTCATCTTGCTCAGCACCAGCGCGTTCATTGTGGAACCTGCGAGAAAGGCCAGCATTGACGCCGCAGCGACCCTGGGCGCCATATTGAACATATAATTGAAGTGTTCGCTGCCGTCCCAGAAGGATGCGGCCGGCAGCCAGACCACTATCTGGCCTACGAGCACTACAAAGAAGTTTGCAATGAATGCCAGCCATATCACCAGCCTTGCGCGGCGATAGCCCCACACCTCGGCTATGCAGTCGTTGAGAATGTAGGAGATGGGAAAAATGATTACCGCCCCCGGAAGATTGATCCCTCCGAAAAGATGGAATACCTTGGTGGCAAATAAGTTGGAAGCGATGAGGCAGACAACCAGGGCTACCGTCATCAGCAGGAATAATGCTGAGAATCTCTGTTTCATCTTGCAGTTTTTATAGTGGTGCCTGTTACACTTGAAGCATCCCGGGCGGGGACGTTTCTCGCCGCAAAGATAATAATTATGTATATATTTGCACAATATGACGATAGCTGTTTTATCAGTCGGTATTTTTTACATCGCCTGGCGCATCTACGGGATATTGCCGTTAAGCAGGCTTGTCAAGGTGGTGCTTCTGTCGGTATATGGCCTGGCGGCGGTGTCGCTGGTTCTGACCGTGACAAAGGTGATTGACTATCTGCCCATGACGGTTGCCTCCGCTATGTATGTCCTTGGAAACAGCTGGCTGATATTTATGATATATGCCCTGATCCTTTTCGGACTGATGGACATCCTGCGGCTGATGAATCTACTGCCTCCCAAACTTCTTAAAAACAGCGTCGCCGGCAGCGTGTTCGTGTTAGGCCTGACTGCGATAGTTATGACCTATGGTGCAATCAATTACCGGCATAAATACCGCGAAGAGATAACAATTGCCAGCTCCAAGATAGAAAAACCGCTCAAAGTGGTACTGTTGAGCGACTTGCACGCAGGCTACCACAACCGCTACAGGGATATCCGGCACTGGGTGGACATTGTAAACGGCGAAAACCCCGACCTGATACTGCTCGGCGGCGACCTTATAGACCGCAGTCTGAGGGCCGTGACAGCAGACCACGATGCCAGCGCCCTGAAGCACTTCAAGGCCCCGGTTTATTCGTGTCTTGGAAATCACGAGTATTATGCTGGGGTGGAGGAATCCTGCGCTTTTTACAGGACGGCGGGCATAACCCTGCTGAAGGATTCCCTGGCCAGCGTGTGCGGCATTACGGTGATAGGACGTGACGACAAGTCCAACGAAGAGCGCGAAGCGCTGTATAAACTTGTGAAGAAAGTCCCCAGGGGGCAGTTCGTATTACTTTTGGATCACCAGCCGAACGACCTTCTGGAGGCACAGCTTTCCGGAGTGGATTTCCAGTTCAGCGGCCACACGCACAACGGCCAGGTCTGGCCGGTGAGCCTGCTCGTATTCATAGAGAACGAACTCGCCCACGGCTATCTTCAAAAAGGGGATACCCGGTATTATGTCTCCTCCGGAATGGGCATCTGGGGCGGCAAGTTCCGTATCGGAACCCGCAGCGAATACCTGGTGCTGAATCTGGTGCCGGAAACGGTGGCTCCTACTCCTCAAAACTGATTCTGGTGCGCAGCCACTCGGCTATGCGGTCCAGATAGTTGTAGCTGCCTGTGCCGGGCGAAGCCTCGCTCTGGAAGCAGTGGTCTCGTTTTGCCAGGGTGTGAAGTTCACACTGTATGCCGATAGCGCGCATCCTTTCCCACAGTTTCACTGAGTTCATAGACGATACGCCGTCGGCGTCGCCGTGAATCAGGAACATAGGGCAGGTGGCCTTGTCAAAGTTGAATTCCGGATGGAAAGCGACATCGTCTCCGCAGCCGTTGCTGCCTGAGTTGTAGCCCTCCTCGTCATCGTCGTCAAGCAGGTAGGCGGGATATATGCCGATGCCCCACTGTACGCTGCACGAGAGGGTGTCTATATCGTCTATCGGCAGATATGACTGCTGGAGCGAGCTGGTGGTGCCCATCACGGTCAGATGGCCGCCGGCAGAGCAGCCCATAATGCCTATCTGGTTGGGATCCAGACCATATTTCGCAGCCCTGCTGCGTACGATTCTGACTGTTCTCTGGAGATCTTGCCAGGCGGTGATGTGCTTGGGCATCCCTTTTGGTCTGGGGGCGCGATAGCGCAGGGTGACCACGGTTATGCCCATATCGTTGAAATAGCGCCGTGCGGGAGCAGCCTCGAAACCGTCGGGGGTGTTGGTCTCATAGCTTCCGCCGGAATAAACAATCTGTATCGCCTTGGTCTTAAGATTCTTGGGGAAGTGCCACTCGATGTAGGGCTCCCACTGGTGGTCCTGCTTGCAAGGCATCTTGCCTTCTGGCCATACAGGCTCTTTAAGGTAACGGACGCGGGCAGAGTCGCTGGCAAACCGGTTCATAAGTGCCACCTCGGGCTCTAAAGGGCCCAAGATACCCAGCTGGCGAAGGAACTCGTGGGCACGTTCGGCACCCAGTTCCATATGCGGTTTATCGGGATAGATGTGCAACTCTGCAGGAATGCCCATCTTGTGGAGTTGTTTGTAGATCAGCGTGGAGCCGTTGGGAGAGTAGGGGTCTGCGCCGCCGTGCTGCATAGATATCGGGCAGGTCTTTTCGTCAAACTTGAAGACCTTTGAGAGCGATACATTCGGCCCGTAACCGTCAAATATGGCTGCGGTGCCAGTTTCGCCGTCGGTGGTGACATAGGCGGGGGAGTTGGCTATCGCCCAGTTGAGGTGGCAGGGAATGTCGTCTGTTTCATCTATCCTTTCGTAGGCAGGAGTCTGGCTGCTGGTGGCAATCAACAGCAGCATATGGCTTCCGGCAGACATACCGATGGCACCTATCTTCTCAGGGTCGAATCCGCGCTTTGCCGCCTGGCTGCGCACTACGCGCACAGCCCGCTGGCCGTCTTCCCAAGCGCTCTGGTAAACAGGCAGCCCCTCGGGACGCGGCGTGCGGTAGACAAAATTGACGCACTGGAAACCGAGGGCGGTGTAGGCCTCCCTCCACCGCTTGATGTGGTGTATGTCGCAGCAAGTCTCATAGCCGCCGCCGGATATGAGTATCATACAGCCGCCGTTGCGCTTCTCGGGGGCAGGGGCGGGGAACCATTCCAGGTATGGCTCGCGGTGAGTGTCAGCATTGAAGTCCGGCAGATACAACTCGTCCGTCATCGTGGCCACCTGATGCGGCTGCGCATCGGGCATCTTGCCCTTCGGCCAGATATACTCCCTTTCCCAGGGCGACTTGTTGATCTTCTTGGATACTTTTCTCTGCGCACCGAATGTGACGGTTACGCACAAAAGAAATGTGATGACAAACAGTATTCTTTTCATATTGATGATCTTTGCTATTTCCTGACTATTTCGATGTCGGTTATACCCTTGCGGTTGATTGTGAGGATGTTGTCGCAGTTTCTCCATTCGCCGAATGTCCATTGGGATTTGGGCAGGGGTTTGCCGCCGGAGAGGATCTCAGGCTTGAAAGAAAGTTTGATCCGCTCTGTGCCGTCGGCATCGAGTGCGGTGTACCTGACGCTGCCGGGGCCGTATTCAACATCCTTCAGCATACTGGTGGAGCTGAAGATATGGTCGGTTCCTTCCGGGATAATCTCGGGCCAGGCGGCCATTCCCTCCAGGAAGTGGGGCAGGTAGTCGAAATAGCAGTCGGAGTTCCATATTCCGGCCCAATAAAGTCCAACCGAATTGACGGATATATTGCCCTTGGAGGTTTTGTTGTAAGCAATATACTCTGCAAGGGCCAGGGTGGCAAGCGCCTCTTTTTTTGCTTGTTCGCAGCCTGTTTCACCGGCCCAGCGGGCCAGGACGGAGCCGTATCTGGCGGTGTGGCTTCCCATCTCGTAGAAGCAGGCATCCTGCTCGTTGATGCTGGCAGCGCCATAACGGACGGTGCCGCCGAAGCGTCCCTTTACGAAGGCGAGCAAGTCCAGCACAACCTGCTTATAATCCTTGCAGGCGTCGGGATTGTCCAGCATATACCTTGCGGTTTCCAT
>CACYEB010000221.1 GCA_902773305.1 uncultured Bacteroidia bacterium | reverse complement strand
TTGTGTGAGAATATCCTGTTTCCTCTTGAGAAGGATGGCATCCTTGATACTCTGGCGGCAATACTCATAAGGCGCCAGTTGGCCGGCGGGAATCTTTTCTGTAAGATAGATGAAGTAGTCCTTTCCGTCACCGACCTTGATGTATTTGTCCGAAGTGCGGAATATCGTCTCACAGCTTTCGGCATCCAGTCCCGGCACCGCCTTGGCTATCGTGGGCATAGGCATCCAGTTGCCGCCGAACTCCTCGAAGCGCTCTGCGTAAAGGGCACACAGTTCGCGAAGCTCCTTCTCGTCATCGCCGCCGGATGCGCTGTATGTTTTCTTGACGGCGTCCCGGTTGGGCGAAGTCTGGGAAAGGGTGATGATACGCGCCTTGGCTATTATGTATGGGAACTGATAGTTCTGACTGTGCTCTTCATAGTAGAGACGTATCTCTTCATCGGTTACGGTGGTGTCCAGCCGGGCGTCGGTAATCTTGCGTTCGAGCCGGTATTTAAGCAGGTTGGTGCGGTAGTCCTCCACCTCGCGGGTAATGTCCTTCTCCTCTGCGGAAAGCACCTCCTCCGCCTTCAGCATCTTCAGGTGTGCCATAGCCCAGGTATTGATGTACTGCTGCACCATAGCCGCGCTGTCTTCGCCCGAAACCCCTTCCGGCAGAAGCCTTTTGATGTCTTTTTGATACAGTATATGACTGCCCACCCTGGCTATGCGGTCGTCCTCGCTGCGGATGCAGCCGGCAAAAGCCGCCAACAACAGTGCTATGAGGGCAATCTTTCTCACCGTTATCTCGAATAGTTGGGAGCCTCGCGGGTGATGGTCACATTGTGGGGATGGCTCTCCGCCATACCCGAAGCGGTGATCTTGACGAACTTGGCATCGTGGAGAGCCTCCAGGTTGCGGGCTCCGCAATAGCCCATACCGGCCTTGAGGCCGCCCACCAACTGATAGACCACCTCGGCGAGGGTACCCTTGTAAGGCACCTGGGCCACGATTCCCTCGGGCACAAGTTTCTTGATGTCCTCTTCCATATCCTGGAAGTAGCGGTCCTTGGAGCCCTTCTGCATAGCTTCAAGCGATCCCATTCCGCGATACGACTTGAATTTGCGGCCGTTGAGGATGATGGCCTCTCCGGGAGCCTCTTCGACTCCGGCGAACAAGGATCCCGCCATTATGGTGCTGGCACCTGCCGCAAGTGCCTTGGTGATATCGCCCGAATAGCGGATGCCGCCGTCGGCAATGACGGGGATACCGCTGCCCTTGAGCGCCCCGGCCACGGAGAGCACGGCGGTGAGTTGAGGCACGCCGATGCCGGCGATGATGCGGGTCGTGCAGATGCTGCCGGGGCCTATGCCGACCTTGACTGCATCCACACCGCATTCCTTGAGGGCAATTGCTGCTTCGGCGGTGGCGATATTGCCAGCCACGATCTGTATACCGGGAAACGCCTTGCGGATCTTCTTGATGGTATCAAGCACAAAGACCGAATGGCCGTGGGCAGTATCCAACACGACAGCATCGGTGCCGACCGCGATCAGTTGCTCCACGTTGTCGAGACTGTGGGAGTTTATGCCCACCGCGGCAGCAACCAGCAGACGGCCCTTGGAGTCCTTGCTGGCCTCGGGATTGTTTTTTATTTTGGTGATGTCCTTGTAAGTGATAAGACCCACCAGTTTGCCGTGGGCGTCCACCACGGGAAGTTTCTCGACTTTAGAACGCATTATGATTTCCGTGGCGGCGGGGATATCGGTGTCGGGACCTGCAGTCACCAGGTTCTCACGAGTCATCACCTCGCTTATGCGGCGATGAGGATCGTGCTGGAAACGCAGGTCACGGTTGGTGACGATACCCACCAGATAGCCGCCGCCGTCCACCACCGGAATACCTCCGATATGGTTGGCAGCCATCAACGCCAGCGCGTCGCCCACCGTCTGGTCGCCCTTGATGGTGACGGGATCGTATATCATTCCGTTCTCCGCACGCTTTACCTTGCGCACCTGGTCGGCCTGCATATCGATGGGCATATTCTTGTGGATAACGCCGATACCGCCGGCGCGTGCCATTGCAATCGCCATCTCGTATTCGGTCACGGTGTCCATCGCGGCCGATACGATGGGAACGCTGAGCGGTATGTCGCGGGTAAATACAGAGGATACGTTTACATCGCGCGGAATAATCTCGCTGCGTGCCGGTATCAGCAGAACATCGTCGAAGGTCAGGCCTTCCATCACAATTTTGTCGGAGAAATCTTGCATAGTCAAAGTCGATATAAATTGTGCAAAGATACTAAAAATTCGGGCGATACAGCCTACCCTGAAAAGTTTCTCGCTCCTGCAGCCTCTCTTCCAGCATCCTGATAAGCTCTGCATTACGCACAAGACCCCACGGCGTGGTATTTACAAATCTGGGGGGAACCTCCCCCGCAAAGCGTTCTATCACCAGATCTGGCCTGAGGCGCTCCAGGATATCCACAAAAAAGTCGATATACCTTTCGGCAGTGAATGTCTCGAACCGCTCGGGATGCTGAGCGAATTCCTCTTCCATTTTCGTGCCCTTTATGATTTGGAGCTGATGAAACTTTATGCTGTCTATCCTGAGCGAGTTGATTTTCCCGACTGAAGCGAGCATCGCCTCACAAGATTCACCCGGCAGGCCAAGTATGAAATGCGCCCCCGTATGAAGCCCCCTGGAGGCGGTCATCTCCACTGCTTTTACCGCATCTGCCCAAGTATGCCGGCGGTTGATATGTTCCAGAGTGGAGTCATTGCACGATTCTATGCCGTATTCGACGCTCACTAAGTGCTCCCTGGCCACCTCGGCCAGGTAATCCAGCACTTCCCCGTCCACACAGTCGGGGCGGGTGCCTATCACTATTCCGCGCACCTCGGGATGAGCGAGGGCCTCGCCATAAAGCAGCTTGAGTTTTTCCAGAGGGGCGTAGGTATTGGAATATGGCTGGAAATAAGCCAGATAGCCGCCGGCACGGCGATAACGCCCGCGATGGAATTCTATTCCCTCTTCCAGTTGCCGGGTGATACTCTTGTCAGGAGTGCTGTAATTGGGGTGGAAAGCGTTGTTGTCGCAGAAGGTACATCCCCCGCGGCCCTTTGTTCCGTCGCGGTTGGGGCAGGTAAAGCCGGCGTCCACCACAAGTTTCTGCAGCCTGATGCCGTACCTGGCCCTGATGTAATCCGCCTGCGAGTTGAAACGTCTCATATCTTCACCTTGAATGCCTTGCCCTGGCTGCGCTTGTACATCTTGACGTGTCCCGTCGCATTGTCGGTTACGGTGGTGACTATCCTTTTGCCCTTACGCTCACAACTGATATCAAAGTCGCCGCCGAAGGCACGGACCCTCTTGAGAGAGATCCTGTTCCAGTCCTCCGGAAAAGACGGCTTCATCGTAAAACTTCTGAAACCCGTGGGCCGGATGCCGAACATTCCTTCAGTGAATATGCGGCAATATAGTCCGCTTTCTGCAGAAAGATGGCGCTGCCGGCCTTCGGGCCAGGCCTCTATGGGATACGGCACGTGGTCTTCCAGAAGGCGGCGGTGACTGTAGGCACTCACCTTGGGGGTGATGTAATCGCCCTTGTCGGCAAAGTAAGCGCCGCGGAAGGCGTAGAGGGTAGAACGGTCCCAATAAGTCTCCTCTCCCATCTGGGTCAGGAGGCCTTCGCCGGTGTAGAGCGGGCTCTCGAACAGTGCGTCCATAGTGGCGTCGGCACGGTCAAAGATGCCCACCACCAGCGGCATACATATCCAGGATCGGAGAATATCGTTGCCCTCGTAGTAACGATATGTATCATAACCGTTTACATTTGCCTCAAAGTAGTTTTTAATAGCCTTGCGCAGTTGCTTTGCCTGCCTGATATATGTTTTTGACATCTTGCGGCCAAGGCCCAATTCCCTGGCCAGGTAAGAGGCACTTAAAAGCGCGTCGTAATAGAGAGTGGATGTACACAGGTTGGCATCCCCGTCTTCGAAACGGCCCTCCAGTTCGTCGTGGTCAGAGAGCACCACGCCTTCTGCGTTCAGGTGCAGACGGCAATATTCCAAACACCACTGTATGAGCGGCCATATATCCCGCGCAACCTGCCTGTCGGCACACTCCAGGCAATAACGGCTTGCGCCATAGGCTGTCATGGCGGCATCGCCCCGGTCGCCCGCTCCATTCCAGATATCGTCGCCTTCGGCAATGATAGAACTGGGGATGGGCTCGTATGCGTCATTCATAAAGCGGGAATACTGCTTGTAGCAGTCGTAGGCAGATTTCACGCCGGTTTCGTAGCCGGTAAACGGGAAAAACGGGTTCACGTATTCGCACTGGTCGTTGCACCAGAGTGCGGCATAATAG
>CACYEB010000220.1 GCA_902773305.1 uncultured Bacteroidia bacterium | reverse complement strand
GGATATGCCGGTTCCTGTCTATAATCTGGAGAATGAGATGGTTAAGGGTTATCTGGACGCAGTGGAGCAACTTGCGCCTTACACGCCCGATAACTATCAGACATTGACCTACGTTACGGATTTCTGCGACGGCAATACCAATCAGGACAACCGTCTGGACTGGCCCAACCCCGTGCCCGTGAGCTGGACGAATCCCGGTTCGGGCAATGCGGCCAAGGTCGTATATGTTTACAACGATCCGGCGATGACCGATCTGGAACTCTCAGTAGAGGTCGATGATGCAGGTGCCACGTGCGCAAATATATATAACCTTATCCCCGGACACACATACTACTACAAGGTGACTAACGGGGCGGATGGACTCACGGCCGGCAGGTTCAGGACCACGGGCCGGCGCCGTATGATGAAGGTCGGCGACAGCCCTTATGGAAGGCAGTATGCCAACAACTGCCGTGATTTTGGCGGTCAGCTGACCGAAGACGGCCGGATGGTCCGCTACGGCAAGATGTACCGGGGCAGTAATATGGACCAGACCTCACAGGAGGCAAAGGATTTCCTTCTGGGCTATATGAAGGTCGCCCTGGATGTCGATCTGCGCTTTGAAACTGAAGGGGCCGGAAGCGGCGGCGCCGCGCTTTATGATGCCTTGTGTTTGGGCAATATGCATACTACCCAGCAATACTACAGCTGGGAGATGTTGTCCGACAGGGTGAGTATGAAGGCGACCCTGACACAGATTCTGGACGCAGTGGTCAATGATAAGGTGCCGTACATCCATTGTATGGTTGGGGCAGACCGTACCGGCTATGTGTGTATGCTATTGGAAGCCCTTCTCGGCGTTCCGCAGTGCAGCTGTGATGTCGATTATGAGCTGACATCCTTTTCAGGTGCCGTGGACGACGGAAAGCCCAGGACGCGAACCGGAGAAAACAACTATTATTATCTGTCCAAAGACAATAAAACCCAAGGCGTTGATTATATCAACACCTTTGCGGGTTCAACATTCCAGGAAAAAGCTGTCAATTATGTGGTGAACACCCTGGGAATACCGTATTCTACGGTACAAGACTTCCAGGAAGCTATGCTGGAACCGGCAAATACTTCAGACTATTTCTTCTGATCTTTCTTGCCGTAGCGGCTGTAGAATTTATCAACGCGGCCGGCGGTGTCCACGAGTTTCATCTTACCTGTGTAGAACGGGTGGGAAGTGTTGGAAATCTCGACTTTGACAACCGGGTATTCAACGCCGTCAACCTCGATGGTCTCTTTGGTGTTGGCGCAGGAACGTGTAATGAACACGTGGTCGTTTGACATATCCTTGAAAGCAACAAGACGGTAACTTTCGGGATGTATACCTTTTTTCATTTTCGTAGGGTTTTGTTTTGGGACGGCAAATGTAACAATTTATTTGATTATTACAATCATTAGACGAAAATTCGATATATTTGTCCATACTCAAAAACAATAGGTATGACACTTATCAAATCAATATCCGGAATCAGGGGTACTATCGGCGGCACCGTGGGCGATGCGCTGACCCCCGTCGACATCGTAAAGTTTACCGCTGCGTTTGCCCGCGGCCGCAAAAAAGTGGTGGTGGGCCGCGACGCCCGCATCTCTGGTCCTATGGTAGACGGCATCGTATGTAACACTCTGGTTGCCTGCGGCGTAGAGGTCATCAACATAGGTATGGCCACCACTCCGACCACAGAACTGGCGGTAACTGGAGAGAAGGCCGACGGTGGCATCATCATCACCGCCAGCCACAACCCGATGCAATGGAACGCCCTGAAACTGCTGGGCAGCAACGGCGAGTTCCTCACCGATGCAGAAGGGAAGGAGGTCCTCGCTGCCGCAGCTAAAGAAGATTTTGATTTCAAGGAGGTTACGGAGCTGGGTACGATTGTCTCCAAGGACTATGCCCAGATTCATATAGATGCCGTGAAGGCCGACAAGCTGGTGGACCTGGAAGCTATCCGCAAGGCCGGTTTCAAGGTGGTACTGGATCCCGTGAATTCGGTGGGAGGCGTAGTTATGCCGCAGTTGCTGGAGCAGTTGGGCGTGGAGTGCATCACCATCAACGGTACTCCAGACGGCCATTTTGCACACAATCCCGAGCCTCTGCCGGCAAACCTGGTGAACCTGAGCCGCACGGTGGTGGCAAACAACGCCGACCTGGGTATCAGCGTCGATCCCGATGTGGACCGCCTGGCGCTCATCTGCGAGAACGGCGAGCCTTTTGGCGAGGAGTATACCCTGGTGGCCGTGGCTGACTATGTGCTTGACAATGTGAAGGGTCCGACCGTCTCCAACATCTCGTCCAGCCGTGCGCTCCGCGATGTCACCGAGGCTCACGGATGCCCTTACTACTTCTCTGCCGTCGGCGAGGTCAACGTGACCACCAAGATGCACGAGGTGGGAGCGGTGATTGGCGGCGAGGGCAACGGCGGCGTGATTTATCCCGCGTTGCACCACGGTCGCGATGCGCTCGTAGGCGTGGCGTTGTTCCTCAGTCATCTCGCTCACAAAAAACTGAGTGCCAGCGAGCTGCGTGCGACTCTGCCCGATTACTACATCTCCAAGAACCGCATCGACCTGCCCAACGCAGCTGCGGCCGACAAGGTGTTCGAGGCTGTCAAGAAGAAATATGCGAGCGAAAAGCTCACTACCATAGACGGTGTCCGCGTAGATTTTGAGGCCGACAAGATGTGGGTCATCTTGCGCAAGAGCAATACCGAGCCCATTATCCGCGTCTATGCGGAGGCTCCGGTAGAGGTTGTCAGCCAAGCGATTGCAGATGAAATCATAGACGTCGCCCACGAAATCCTCTAGCGTATGTTCTCTTTCAGGACTACGCCACTGCTGGAGCAGGAAGACGTGACGCTGCGCCGCGGCCGCATCGCGGTGCTCGACGATGACACCGCCTGGCATCCGCAATATGGTGAGTATCTTTATTATACGCTGGCCCGCTATCGCAATGCGGTGCGGCTTTCATCGTTCGACGATGCCGCCACGCTGGAGCAGTGCGCCGGGGTCGTCATAGAGCACCAGATCACCGGCAACCGGTTTGACCCGTTCCTGAAGCAGTTGCGCGCCTTCTTCCTGAAACAAAACCGCAGCGCCCATCCGCTCTCCGTCTACATAGTGGACCGGCCCAACCCCGCCGGACGTGCGGTGGAAGGGTGCCATTACGACGGCCTGCCGCACAAGCACGGCCTCACCCTGGGAGAAATCGCCAATATGTACTACAGCGAGATGAACGCGACCTTCCCGCTGCATATCATCAGTGCCGCAGCAAACGATGCGGCCCGCGAGCTGATGCCGTGGAGCATCCCTCAGGAGTGTGGGCTGTCGTCGCTCTTTTCGGCCGTGTTTATGAGCGGATCGTATCTCTGGAACGGCACCAATCTGAGTTGCGGCGAAGGGACGACCCGCCCCTTTGAAATGTTCGGTGCCCCCTTTATGAAGCGGCTGGAGCGGGGACGCGACTTCGCCTGGGAAGACGCCCTCACCTGGAACGATGTCGACTCGCCCGTATATGACCGCGCGGTGTATATGCGCTGGTGCAGCTTTACGCCGGGCTACGGACTATACGCGGGGCAGGAGTGCTTCGGTTTCCAGATGATTCCCAATCCGGGCGAAACACAGTATAACTCGCTGCTGCACACCCTGCGGCTGATGCGATTCGTGAAAGAACAGTGTCCCGAATTCGCCTTTAACGACCGTATGGACTCCCTGGCGGGCAACGACGTGATGATGAGCTACCTTCGGGGCGAAGTGGACTATTCCGCCCTGCGCGATGCCGTCAAGACCGAAGAACAGAAGTGGCTCCGCAAAGCCCGCAAGTACCTCCTGTACGACGACCCCCTCTACCGGATCAAATAGGTGTGCAACGTAAAGAAAAACGGCCCCCGGGCAAGGGAGCCGTTTTTCTGTGATATCGTAGCTTGGGTTTATTTCAGCTCGGCGAGGTACTTGATGGTACGTACCATCTGGGAAGTGTAGGAGTTCTCGTTGTCGTACCAGGAGACTACCTGAACCTGATAGCAGTCGTCGCTGATCTTGCTTACCATAGTCTGGGTTGCATCGAAGAGTGAACCGAATTTCATACCGATAACGTCGGAAGAAACGATCTGGTCTTCGCAGTAACCGAAGCTTTCGTTGGCAGCAGCCTTCATAGCTGCGTTGATGCCTTCGACGGTAACGTCCTTTGCATTTACAACTGCAACCAGGATGGTGGTGGAACCGGTAGCAGTGGGAACGCGCTGTGCGCTGCCGATGAGTTTGCCGTTGAGTTCGGGGATAACCAGACCGATGGCCTTGGCTGCACCTGTGCTGTTGGGCACGATGTTCATAGCGCCTGCACGGCTGCGGCGGAGGTCACCTTTGCGCTGGGGACCGTCAAGAATCATCTGGTCGCCGGTGTAAGCGTGGATGGTGCTCATGATACCGCTCACGATGGGAGCATATTTATTGAGGGCAGCTGCCATGGGAGCCAGGCAGTTGGTGGTGCAGGATGCTGCAGAGATGATGGTATCCTCGGGTTTGAGGGTCTTGTGGTTGGTGTTGTACACGATGGTAGGGAGGTCATTGCCTGCGGGAGCGGAGATGACGACCTTCTTGGCGCCAGC
>CACYEB010000219.1 GCA_902773305.1 uncultured Bacteroidia bacterium | reverse complement strand
TGTATCAAGAAGATTATTCCTCTTCCTTCTGGGACTCTTCGTATTCCTTGAGGAGCTTCTCCTGAACGTCCATAGGTACCTGCTGGTACTCTATGAAGGTCATCGTGAAGGTTCCGCGGCCGGAAGTGATGGAACTCAGAGTGGTGGAATAACGGTAGAGCTCTGCCAGAGGCACGCGTGCACGGAGTACCTGGAAGCCCTTCTCGGCGCCCATACCCTCGATGATACCGCGGCGGTTCTGGATATCGCTCATAACGTCTCCGGTGCAGTCGCCGGGAACCATGATCTCAACCATATAGATAGGCTCCAGAAGCTTGGGGCCGGCCTTCTTGAAGGCCTCCTTGAAGGCGTTGCGGCCGGCAATGATGAAGGCGATTTCCTTGGAATCCACCGGGTGCATCTTACCGTCGTATATGTAAACGCGGATGTCGCGGGCGTAGGAACCGGTCAGAGGGCCCTCCTCCATCTTCTGCATGATACCTTTCTTGATGGCGGGCATGAAGCCGGCATCGATGGCACCGCCGACAACGCTGTTGATGAACTCGAACTTGCCGCCCCAGTCCAGATCGGCCTCTTCTTTGGCCTTGATGGGAAGCTGGGTGTCCTTGCCGTCAATCTTGAAGCTCTTGGCGGGTTCAACACCTTCTACGATGGGCTCGAGCAACATCACTACGCGGCCGTACTGACCTGCACCACCGGACTGTTTCTTGTGGGTGTACTCTGCCGTAGCCACCTTGGTGATGGTCTCGCGGTACGGAATCTTGGGAGCGAAGAACTCGATCTCGATTTTATAGTCGTTGTTCAGATGCCACTTGAGGATATTGATGTGCTGCTCTCCCATACAGTTGATGATGGTCTGGCGGAGCTCCTTGGAATACTCCACACGCAGGGTGGGATCCTCTGCGGCGGCACGGTTGAGCGCCTCGCCCAGCTTCTCGTCGTCCTTCTCGTCCAAAGCCTTGATGGCGGCACGGTATTTTGCCGGCGGGAACTCGATGGGCGGGAATGCGGTGTCATAACCGGGCGTGTTGAGGGTCTGGTTGGTCTTGACCGATTTGAGCTTGACAGTACAACCCATATCGCCTGCCACCAGTTCGGTGACTTTCTCTTTCTTCTTGCCGGCTACGGCATAGAGCGTGGTGATGCGCTCTTTGCTGCCGTTGTCTACATTTACGAAATCCTGTCCCTCGGAGATCTTGCCGCTTACTACCTTGAAATAGGTAACGTCGCCAAGGTGCTGCTCCAGAGCGGTCTTGTATACGAACAGGGATGTCTTGCCGGAAGCGTCCTCCTTGGGAGCGGGAGCAACCTCGGTGAGGAATTCGAGCATACGCTTGACACCCATATCCTTCTTGCCCGAGATGCAGAACACGGGATAGAACTCGCCTTTCACGAAGCCTGCGTTCAGGCCGGCGTGAAGTTCGTCTTCGGTAAGTTCGCCTGCGTCAAAGAATTTCTCCATCAGCGCCTCGTCGCTCTCTGCAGCCATCTCTACCATTGCGGAATGCATCTCCTCTGCGCGGTCCATCAGGTCGGCGGGGATGTCGCACTCCTCGGTCTTGCCGTCTTCGCCGGAGAATTTGTACATCTTCATCTTGAGGACGTCCACAACGGCGTTGAATTCCAGACCCGGGTTAACGGGGAACTGTACGGGAACGGCCTTTGACCCGAATGCCTGATGCAGGCTGTCCAGAGTGTTCTCCCAGTTTGCCTTCTCGGTCTCGAGCTGGTTCACGGCAATGAGCATCGGTTTTTTGTACTGCTCTACGTAGCGGCCGTGTATCTCGGTACCTACCTCAACGCCGGCACCTGCGTTGACTACCATGATTGCGCTGTCGCACACATTCAGGCCAAGGATTGCACCCTCGATGAAATCATCGGCACCGGCTGCGTCTATGAAGTTCAGTTTATGGTCCTGGAACTCTGCATAGAACGGCGTGGAATATATGGAGCGCTGGAAGAGCTGCTCTACCTCGGTGTTGTCGGAAACGGTGTTTTTTGCCTCGATTGTACCCCTGCGGTCAATGACTTTGCCTTCGAACATTATGGTCTCGGCAAGGGTGGTTTTACCGCAGCGGGTGCCGCCAAGCAGGACGACGTTACGAATTTTGTCTGTGGAGTAATTTTTCATCTTATAGTGTTGTTTTTACTTAATTCTTTTAAGTATGACGGGCGTATTAGGGGCGCAAAATTAATAAATTATATTCATTTCATCAATAAGTCGGGGGCAACCGCCGAATTTATCTATGATAAACAGGACATAGCGGATGTCCACGCATATACAGCGCTGCAAATCAGGCTCAAAGATGATGTCGCCCGACATCGACTCCCAGTTGCCGTCAAAGGCAAGTCCGATCAGGTTGCCGTCGCCGTCGAGTACCGGGCTGCCGCTGTTGCCGCCGGTGATGTCGCCGGTTGTGATGAAGCAGGCCGGCATCGAGCCGTCGGGGCGGGCATAGCGCCCGAAGTCGCGTGCTTTATACAACTCCTTGAGCCGCGCCGGCACAACAAATTCCCAGTTGTCGGGATCTTCCTTTTCCATAACGCCTTTCAGGGTTGTATAGTAGTCGTAGATGACCGCATCCTTCGGGGCGTAGGAAGCCACTTTTCCGTATGTCAGACGCATGGTGAAATTGGCATCAGGATACATCGCGGCGCCTTTTTTCATCTCCATCTGGCCGGCAATATAGGCCTTGTGCCCCCTCTGAAGCTGCCTGGAGACATCTCCGGCCGTGCCGGTCAGTCCCATATAGACCCCCATCACCGATTCAAACATCCTGGCCGCGGGGTCTGCTTCAAGCACTTCCGCCGCGTTCCCGGCGGCGAGTGCTGAGTTCAGTTTTTCCCTGGAGGCGAATACCGACCTGTCAAACAGGTCATCTACAAACGCCTTGACATCCCCGCCAAAATCATTATCTATGGTTTTGTAGAATTCGGGGTGGAACTCCGACAAAACGCTGTCGCGGAAAATCTCTATCATACGCACCGCGACCTTCCGGTCGGTCGGTTCGGAATAATTCTTATAGAAACGCTCTATGAGCGGCATAGCCGCTGCAGTGTCTCCGCCAAACGAGGCCACCGTGCTTGCAATATTCATTATCTCGATATTGGCCAGCG
>CACYEB010000218.1 GCA_902773305.1 uncultured Bacteroidia bacterium | reverse complement strand
GCCGCCACAGCAGTCGGCGGGGTATGGCTTATCGTGAACGAATTTAAACTTATCAATAACCAGACGCAGATCAACGACCACCTCAAACTACGTCTCACTTCAAGTGGCGTAGCCCTGGAATTTTAGCAGATATATCCACTATACAATAATCCCGGGCAAGGTTTTCTTGCCCGGGATTATTATTTCTCGGTACCGGTATCTCACTCGTCCGGATGCAACTTCCGGTAGAATTTCAGGGCGCCGAGCAGACTGCGGAAGTTGCTGCGGTGGATATGTGTCGCACGCACCAGACCTTCTGTATCGGTAGGCAGGCTGAATTCGAGAAGCCTGCTGAACAGGAGCCGACGGCAGGTGACGGTTACCAGAACCGGCTTGTCTGTGGGATATGCGACCGCAAAACTGCCGAGCACTTCGGTCTGTCCAAGGTTGGGCAAATCATAGAAGTCGTTTATCGTCTCCATCTTGTCGATGGCCTCATCCAGATTGCTTCCCAGAGGGATGAACAACTCGTAGAAAGGGTCGAACTCCACCTGCACGATGTCGCTGCCGATTCCAAGGCGTCCCAACGAAAGATAATATACACGGGGACTTTCGTCGTGCATATAGAAAACCTCAATGTCGGTACCTGTGCTTTCTGAAGAGACTTCTGCGATCTCCATCCTGGGTCGGAGCAGCGGAGCCGTCTGGGCAAATGTGGATATTGCTATTAACGCAAACGCGATGGTAATAATAATCTTTTTCATTTGTGTTGTCATTTATTAATACAGAATTCTAACGGTAGCGGCTATGCCTCTCTTAGGCACAGGCTGCGAGCGAGTGAAATAAGCAGTTCTCGGGCGGGATTGTCAGGGAAGGAGGCCAGCGCCTCCACAGCCAGGACCGTTTCACTCTCCAGCGCCTGCTGCGCATATTCAATACCTCCGTTTTCTACAACGAAAGGCAGAATGCCGTCGAAGCGGCCCGCCTCTATATCGGCTATGACGGCAGCCCGCTTTTCCTGCCCGGCATTCTCAAAGGCCCCGATCAGAGGCAAGGTGATTTTCCTCTCACGGATATCCTGCCCGGTAGGCTTGCCGATAGAAAGTGCGGGAGAATAATCCAGGATGTCGTCACGCATCTGGAAGGCGAGTCCCAGATGGTATGCAAACTCAGATACGGCCTCTATCCGGGCGGCATCGGCGCCGGCGCTGCGGGCACCGCTTTTGGTTGCAGCCTGAAACAGCGACGCCGTCTTGTGGGCTATCACATAGATATAATCCTCGCGGGTAGTATCAAGCGATGCGGCCTTCTCTATCTGATACATCTCCCCTTCGGCAAGATCTGCGAGGCATACCGTGAAATAGCGGAAGATCTCGCTGTCGTCGGTGTCCAGAACGGACGACACTCCCCGCGACAGCCAATAGTCGCCAATGAGCACCGCCACGGTAGGCGAAAGCATCGCGCTCACCGTCGGAAAACCGCGGCGCATATCGCTTTTGTCCGCCACATCGTCGTGCATCAGGGTCGCGGTGTGGATCATCTCGCTGGCCACCGCACAACGGACAGTCGGGATGTCGACGGTATCGGAGAACAACCTGGCGGTCAACAGGCACAGCATCGGACGCAACTGTTTGCCGCTGCGCTCCACGATGTATCCGTTCACCTTGTTGAGAATACCCACACGTGAGGCAAGCGAACTCTTGAAAAGGGCCTCGTACGCCTTCCAGTCTTCTCCAAGATATGCCTTGACCGACGCTAACATCCGCTAGAACAGATATGCCACGGACACCTGAAGACACCTGGCATTGCCACGTGTTATGCCCGACACCCGCTCCTGATAATCCGAAAGGTTTGCTACCGGCCCGAAGTTCCAGTTGTAATTGACCGATATCTGGAACGAGTTCATAATATCCAGGCCGCCGCCTATGCCAAGGCCGTACTCCAGACGGCCGGCACCGGCTGTGATTTCTCCCAAAGCACGTCCGGCATCGGTGTCGGTGGTCTTGTTGGTGATACCGTAGCCGACCACGGGGGCCACCTGCACGAACGGGCGCAGTAATATCAAATCGAGCCCCCATTGCAGGTTGAGAGGCATCTCGATATAACCCATCTGCCAGTTGGTGGTCTTGTCGATGCGGGTTCCCCGGAGGTTGTAGATCAACTCCGGCTGAAACCGGAATCCGCTCCAGGTGCCGGTACGGTAGCCCGCACCCACGTGATATCCGGTGAAATTATTGAAAAACGACCCGCCGAAAATATCCTCTGAGATAACCGTGGCCACGTCCCGGTTCAGATCCATATTGGAACTGGTAAGGCCAGCCTTGACCACAAGGCCGCCGCGGGCAAACGAAGACAGGCTCAGACTCAGCGCCAGTACCAAAACCAAAAACCGTTTCATCTACAGCAAGGCGTTCAGTTTGTCCTGAAGGGCGCTCTTGGGATTAGCGCCGACGAGCCGGTCCACCATCTGTCCGTCCTTGAAGAACAGGAATGTGGGGATATTGCGGATGCCGAACTGGGTGGGAAACTCTTCGCACTCGTCCACATTGCATTTTGCAACGATGACGCGGCCGTCGTATTCCTGTGCAAGCTCGTCCACTACGGGGGCCATTGCGCGGCACGGGCCGCACCATACTGCCCAGAAATCTACCAGCACGGGTTTGCCCGATGCCAGGATTTCAGAAAAATTGGAATCGTTGATTACTTGTGCCATAATGGTATGTTTATACTGTTTGTTCTATGTTCCATACAAAGGCGCGAACGCCGACCTCCCTGTTGCGCACATCCAGTTTGCGCACGGTGAGCAACAGTTCGTCTACCTGGTCGTCCTCCACCACCGTCATAATGGCCGAATTCATCTCGGGCCAGGCGTGGGTGCCGCGGTGGGGCACGCCGCCGCGGGTGCCGCGGCCCTGAACCTCTTCGAAAAATGTGAAGCCGGCTATCTTGAGCTCGTCAAGCATATACTCCACTCGGGCGGTGTTAGCCTGATTGAATACTATGAATACTGCTTTCATGCGTCGGGATTTAGTTTCATAAAGATAAATTCCTTGCGCTGCTTCTCTTCTTTGTCACGCTCTCCGTGACGGCTCAAGACCGCATAGAATACAGGCACGACAATCAGGGTGATGAAGGTGGAAACCAGCAGACCGCCTATCACCACAACGCCCATCGGGTGCCACATCTCACTGCCCTCGCCGGTAGAGAGTGCCATCGGGAGCATACCCAGCAAGGTGGTGAGCGCCGTCATAAGCACGGGGCGAAGACGACTGCGGCCGGAGAGTGCGATGGCCTCGCCCAACTCGTAACCACGGTCGCGCATCAGATTGATATAATCCACCAGCACGATGCCGTTCTTGACCACGATACCCGTGAGCATAATCAGGCCCAGGGCTCCGATCAAATCGAGCGAAGTGCCGGTGATCAGCAGCGCCAGAATGACGCCGGTGACTGCAAACGGAATCGCCAGCATAATTATGGCGGGCTTGGAGAACGAACCGAACTGCGAAGCCATAACCACATATACCAGCATAAGTACCAGGAACAGCAGCATCGCCATATTGCCGAAGGATTCCTGCTGCTCTTCGTAGTCGCCGGACAGCACGTAAGTTATGCCGTTCGGCATATTGACATCCTTCATCACCGTGTTGATCTGGGCTGCCAGATCGCCCAGCGAAACCTTATACGGTGTCACGCTGATACTGATGTAGCGCTGACGGCTCTTGCGGTCGATCTTGGGCGGTGCGAAATACTCTTCTACCGTGGCGATCTCGCCCAGCTTTACGCGCCCTCCGGCGGGAGTCGGGATCGTGAGGTCGAGGATGTCGGAGAGACTGTTGCGATTTTCTTCCGTCAGGCGGACCACTATGGGATATTCATCGCCGTCTTCTTTCAGATACCCCACAGTGAGGCCGCTGACGCGGTTGCGTATATAGGTAGATACGGCAGATGAACTCAGACCTATGGCAGAAACCTTCTCCTTGTCCACCACCACATTCAACTCCGGACGGTCCTTGTCGCGGCCGATCTTTATGTCACGGGCACCCGGCACCCTGGCGCGGATGGCCTCGCTGATTTCGGACGCAACTATATTGGTGGCGTCAAAGTCGTAGCCATAGACCTCCACGTTTACCGTAGAGGCCCCGCCACCACCGCCGAAGCCGCTGGAAACGACGCATTGATAGCGGACGATTTCGGGATACTTGGCTATCTCGGCGCGGAGCACTTCAGCGATTTCGAATATAGAGCGCTTGCGCTCGTTTTTCTTGACACAAACCACCGTCATGGAAATGGTGTTGTTCGTGGTATTGTTGAAGATGGCGGAAGCGCCGCTGGCATCGTTGGTTCCCGCCGTGGTGGCGATGCGCTCCAATTCGGGCACCAGTTCGTTTATGCGGGCCTCTATGGCGCGGGCGGTGAGCAGCGTCTGCTCTATCTTGGTACCGTTCTGGAGTTCTATGTTGATGCTGATGCGGCTGTTGTCGGTCTGCTGCATGAAATCGGTGCCGATCTTGCCCGTGAAGACAAAGACCAGCGACCCCAAAAAGAGCAGCAGCGCCACAATCAGGGTACCGGCCTTATGCCTGAGGCAGAAACGCAGGAAACCTGCATACCAGTCGTCTATCTTGTCCAGCACGCGGACCACCGTGCGCTGATACCAGTCCTTGCGGTCATCCTGCTCTACCAGACGGCCTTTCTCATCTACAGATACCTTGCGGGCCTTGAGCATCTTGCTGGCCAGCATCGGGGTCAGGGTGATGGCCACGATGGTAGACGTGGAGACCACGATGGTCACGATCCAGCCAAGCTCCTTGAACAGCATACCGGCCATACCCTTGAGCATAGTCAGGGGGATGAACACCGCCGCAATCACCAAAGTGGTGGCAATCACGGATATCCATACCTCGTTGGTGGCGTAGATGGCCGCTTCACGCGGCGACGACCCACGGTCTATATGCTTGGAAATATTCTCCAGCACCACAATGGCGTCGTCCACCACCATACCGATGGCCACCGTAAGTGAGCAGAGCGAAATGATGTTCAGCGAACTCCCCACGAACCACAGGTAGATAAAGCCCATAATCAGGGCGATGGGGATGGTGATGCCGATGATGAAGGTGGCGCGCCACTTGCCCAGGAATATGAACACCACCAGCACCACGAAGAGCAACGCATACAGGATGGACTCTTCAAGGGAATTGATGGAATCCTCGATATCTTCAGAAGTGTCGAACAGCACGCGGATGTCGATATCGCTGGGCAGATTGTGCCTGATGCTCTCTATCTCCTTGCGGACGTC
>CACYEB010000217.1 GCA_902773305.1 uncultured Bacteroidia bacterium | reverse complement strand
TAACAATACAGAATGTCGATTCAACCATCAAATTTGAATTGTGCAAAGAGGCAGAATGGGATGGCGAATATGGTAGTTGCATAGCAAAAATCAAATACGAGTGTCGCGATAGGACAATTTTCTCGGAGAGTGTTTGGTGGATGGAAGTTTGGACTCTCCGTGATTTTATTATCGGGATGAGGTCAATGTATAAGAACCTTCAGGGAGAAGCAAAGCTTTGTACCGAATGGGATTCTTCTCTCGTAATGAAGATGGTGGGCAACGATGGTCATATAAGCGTTGATATCAAAGATGGTAAGGATGGAGAATACGACGATTATCTGCACATTAGTTTTAATATAGACCAGTCGTATCTCCCCGAGTTAATTAAGCAGGCAAAGACACTGTGTCCACCGAAAAAGTCGTTATTGCAACGACTTGGCTTGCTCAAGTAACGGCTCGAGCCATCCGCGGTTGATGTCGATGAATTTCACGACCTTGCGGAAGTCACGCCAAAGGTTCAACATTGCTTCGCTTTCAGGAGCAAGGGAGACGGACGGCAGCAATGTCGCCCGTTTTTGTTTTCAATGGAACCATCGGCATTGCACATTCCTTGTGTATTTTGTTTTTTTGCTGAAAATTAATAACTTGCAACGTTATTACAGTAATCCCGACTGAAACCAAAGAATATAATATGAAAAGGACCCCAAGAATCTGTTATGAGGCCCCTCTGATACAAGTGTACGAGGCGTCTTATGAAGGTGTGATTTGCGCTTCCGGTGACACGGAAAAATACCAGGAAGGTGAAAGTTATGATGATAATGATTTTAATTAGGAGGTGAGTAACTATGAAAAGAAGTATCATACTTGTGGCGATAGCCGCCATTTGCCTGACGGCTTGCGAGCCGTTGAAGAATGAGGATGTCACTCCCGAATCCTCACCGGTTAAGTTTACTGCAACCATAGAATCTGCCTCAACCACAGCACCGGTCGAAACCAAGACAGCCCTGGAGGCCGACGGCAGCGCTTACAATGTCGTTTGGAGAAGCGGCGACCAGATTGCCATAAAGAACGGGGTGAATGGAGATAAGAGGATGGTTTATTCTACGACCAGCACCACCGACCACGCTGATTTCACCTTTGTCAGCGGCGACAGCGATTGGGGCGGACCCTACGCTGCCGTCTATCCTGCAGATTACTGGACGACGGGAAATCCGGCATATCCGATGGTGCAGGAATATGTTCCCGGAAATATTGCAAGTGCGCCGATGTTTGCGCACAGCAGCGGTACTCATCTCCAGTTTTTTAATCTTGGCGGTATCATCAGGATAAATCTCAAGACGAACCTCGAAGGTCAGAAAATAAAGATGATCTATCTCTATTCCGAGGCCCAGAGCCTGAGCGGAAATATCATTAACGTGAACCAGTTGGAGACGGCAAGCGAACCAGTTGCGGCAGTCGTTGAACCGGAGCAGCCTTACCACCATCCGGCTATACTGGACTGCGGCAATGACGGTGTGGAGATTGGTCCCGATCCGACTCCGTTCCACATCGCAGTGCCGGCGAATACCTACACGGACCTTCAGATAACGGTTATAACTTCCGAAGGCATAAAGCAGGATTTCAAGTTAAAGGCCGACAAAAGCATCGTCGTGGACAGAAGCCGCATCGCCAACATAACCCTTACCTTCAATACCTCCGCCGAGGTCATCGATTTGAGCGCGAAGGCTACGGCAAACACTTATATCGTAAGTGCAAAAGGAACGTACAAGTTCAAGGCGACCGTAAAAGGAAACGGCGGCCTGGATCCTGTGACGGGCACAGTCGCCACTGGGATAGACAAGAACGACATAGACGGGGCTGTAGTCCTCTGGGAACTCAAAAGCCAGGGTCTGGGTATTAACTACGACAGCAAGATGAAGGCTTACGATTTATACTACCACGACGGCTATGTGTATTTCAACACCAGAGCATACTGGCAGAGAGGAGCTGTCTATGTCGCAATCTTCAAGGATAAGAACGGTGGAACGGACGGGGTTTACGACAAGAATATCGATGAAATACTCTGGAGTTGGCTGATATGGTCCACCTCCGAGCCAGAGACCGTCCTTCACAATGGTATGTCGTTTATGGACCGGAACTTAGGCTCTCTGTACGAAGGAACTTTCGACGAAGGATACAAGGCTGGATTCAGTTATCAGTGGGGAAGGCCGTATCCTTTCAGTTCCGCATATAATCATCAATATACCCCGTATGCGTATGTTCCTCAGAGGACCTCTGTTTTCGACTTCCCCAGTTTCCCTCAAGGAACCACGGTAGAGTATTCAGTGGCACATCCGACCTCATTCTTCCAGCCACCGAGAGGAAACTGGATGAGTACGGCGGCCTTCAAGAATAATCTGTGGGCAGATGATGCCAAGACCATCTACGATCCGTCTCCGATAGGATTCAAAGTTCCCACGAAGGCCCAGTTGAGCGGAATAACATCTTCGATAGCATTCTACGGTGCCGGTTTTATCGGAACCTGCGGCAGCGACTTCGGATACGGAAACCCCAGCTCGGTTTTGCTTTGGAGCAGCACTTGCGACGATTATAACACCGTGTGGGCAAATACCTACGGAAGCATTAATTACAATCACGTCGATACTTATTTCCGTTCCGGAATGCAGATCCGCCCCGTTGAGGATGAAACCACGTTCGACCCTGACGAGTATGTTGACCTGAGCGAAAGCGCAACGGCCAACAGCTACATCGTACCTGACGTTGGAGACTACAAGTTCAGGGCAGATGTAAGGGGCAACGGCGCTTCAGACCTGGCTGGTGTCAGCAAGAATATCAGCGAGTCCGAAATATACTCGGCAGAGGTGCTGTGGGCTTCATACGGAACATCCATAGCGCCGGCAGAAGGTGAACTTATAAGGAAAGTCAGATATGAAGACGGTTATGTTTTCTTCTCGACCGGAAGGGCTTTCAAGGAGGGTAACGCCGTTGTTGCGATAAAGAACGCCGGCGGAACGATTCTCTGGAGCTGGCATATCTGGTTTACCGACGACGACATCGAAGCATCGGCACAGACCTATCCCGGAGGCGCTGTCTTTATGGACCGCAACCTGGGAGCCCTTGCCGTCACCGATGCAAGCGCGACATCCCACTACGGCCTGCTTTACCAGTGGGGAAGGAAGGATCCGTTCCTCAATTCCAAGTCCAACCTTTCCGGAGATATCCAGCCGGTATCTCATTGGACTCCGGCACTGCGCGGAACTGCTCAGGGCATAGTCTATGTTTCCTCGGCAGCCGACCTGCCCACTGCGGCCGCTGCAGTTCAGACCCCGAACAATTTTATCTATTGTTATAACAAAGGCTGGTGCAGTGACCTCTCCGCCACCGGCGGTGACTTCTGGGGAGAGGACAAGACTATCTTTGACCCCTGTCCCCAAGGATGGAAGATCCCTTCCAGCGGGCACTTCGACAGTAGTTTCCGGGAAGCGTACAGTGCTGCCGCATTTGCTGACCCGCTTGTCGTTTCCACACCTTCCGCTAAGGTATATATCCCCAACGCCGGTTTGAGGTCAACCAAGACGATGCATTGGCGGTACAGCAGTAATGGATACCAGTATCTGATACGTAATTCCGGCATTGTCGTAAAGCCCGAAGGTTATCATTTCCGTTTCTGGGCATCGGACGGTGTCCTGATAAATGACCGGACATCTTTGAGCAACACGAAAGAAACAAAAGGATTTTTCAGTTATGCGGGTATCTGCAACGGCGAACCGTATATAGAGGTAAGCCATTATACGGGGAGCTATTACTATTCCGACGTAGAACAGTATCCTGTCGTGGCACTTGGATCCGGCCTGAGCGTTAGGTGTGTCAGGGAGAGTTGTGTCATCGTACACCCCACCGGCATCAGCATCAGCCATTCTTCTGCCACCCTAAGCGAAGACCAGACCCTTCAATTGGTGGCTTCGACCATTCCGGCCAATGCTGCCATACCGGGAATCACTTTCAGCAGCACCGACCCTGCAATCGCCTCTGTTTCCGAATCCGGTCTGGTTACGGCCCACGTTCCCGGTACCTGCCAGATTATAGCTACGGCAGATGACAATGGCGTCACTGCTACCTGCAACATCACGGTAAGTGCCACTCAGCGTATGGCTGTTGACCTGGGGCTTCCGTCTGGGACAAAATGGGCGAATATCAACCTCGGGGCGGCTTCCACTTCTGCGGCGGGAGACCTTTACAAGTGGGGTGAGACTGTTCCGAACGAGGCTGGCACTCCATACAAGTGGGGTAACAGACTCACTCCAACCAAGTACAACAGCGAGGACGGACTTGCCATCCTGCAGAATAATGATGACGCCGCTTATGTCAATTGGGGTACAAGATGGCATATCCCGTCTATCGACGAGTGGAATGAACTGAAAAACAACTGCAATGTAGAAAGAGTCCAAAAGGGTGATGTCTGGGGACGCCAGATAACAAGCAGGATCAACAGTGCCCAGATATTCCTTCCTGAAGGAAAGTATTGGACAAATTCACTGGACTGGGCTCCGGCATACGGCAGGTATTTGTATGAATACGCTACGGACTTTGAGTTCTCCAACTACACGTGGTTTGGCGAATACAGCAGTTACAGGGATTCCAGGATTAGTATACGCCCTGTGTACAGGTAGGTAATCAACCAGTTAAAACAAAATACCATGCGAAAACTTTTCATTACACTAATCTGTTTTGCAACAGTTGCTGCCGTATGTGCCTGCGGCCCCAAGAACGGCAAGAAGTCAGCATCTAAAGATGGCGAAATAGACGCCGGAAAGATTGCAGAGAATATCGTCAAGGATACCTTTGACGGTGACAAAAACACCAAAGAGGCTGCTGCCTTCTGGTTCAAGAAGAATTTCGGAATCGGTATCAAAGACGTGACTCCCGATTTCGCTTTTCAGACAGAAACCGGCAAATACGATTTCCTTGGCGAAAAGGAACTCTCTTCTTATGTGACATTCGTAGCAAAGGACAGCACCTTGAACCGCGACGATTACATCGCTTATGTGAAGAAGGTATATGAGGCTACCGCAAAGGTCGCCGACGGCGGCAAGAACGTTTACGGCTTTATGGCAAAGAGCACTGCAGAAGAAGCCGCTGCGGAGAAGTCGCTTGAGGTTGTCCTGGACGAAGGCAAACCCACAAAACTTTTCGGCTTCGAGCTCTATACGGGAGATTATACCTGGGACTTTATAAAGGACGGCATCTATTATATGGTTGATTTGAAGCAGTTGGAGAAAAAGAGAAACGGCGAAGACTGTCCGTTTGCTGCCCGCGCCACCATCGGCAAGGGTTTGCAGAAGAATATGGACGAGACTATGAAAGATGTGGAGAAGGCTCTGGAAGATCCCGAGGTCCAGAAACAGATAGAGAAGGCTGCAAAAGAAATGTCAAAGTAGGGAATGAAACGGTTCACTATATCTTTATGCCTGGTGGCGGCCCTGCTGCTTTCCGGCTCCTGCCATCGTGTCGGCGGTCCTGTCCGGACCAAAGTCTATTCGTTTGAAGATTCAACGGCTCACGCGCAGATGACCTTCTCGGCAGAATTGCCCACAGGTACCGACAAGGTTTCCCGGACCATCCGGGAGAGCCTGCTGGACCTGATCGACAGGCAGCTGGGCTATATTGTCTCTTACGAGGGTCAGCGTCAGTTCGATGCGTTCGACGGAGACAAGGGTGACACAGAGGCCTACGTCAGATATTATTTTGACAAGGCCCTGGATATCCTGGCCCGAGATTCTGACAGCGATGCCCGTGACCGGGAGCAGTATATGGCAGAAGATGCGGATATTGACGAGGCTGAAAAGGCGGAGATCCTGGCAAGGATGCCCCGCTGGGAATATGAGTTTGGCTTGAGCAAGGATGATGACAATCCGCGCTATGCGGTGTTCCGTTCGCAGGATTATGTCTATATGGGCGGTGCTCACGGCGGTGTGACCGGTGCGGGCTGCCTGACCTTCGACAAGAAAACCGGCCGGCTGGTGGAGAGTTTCCTTGACGCCGACTGTGCCGGGAATATTCAGCCACTGCTCAGGGCCGGCCTGATGGAATATTTTTCCGGAGCGGACATAGAAGTTACGGATGACAACCTCGACGATTTCCTGTTGCTGGACGGCGATTTAATCCCCCTTCCGGCCTGGCAGCCGTTCCCGGCAGCCGACGGGCTGGTGTTCACATATCAGCAATATGAGATAGCCCCCTACGCAGCCGGAATGCCTTCATTCACCATCCCCGCAGCCAAACTCGAACAGTACCTGAGCGAGGATGCCCGGAAGGTATTGGGACTTTAAAAGTTTTTTCCTGCAAGAAAAGCGGCCCAGGGTACTGTGGCCGCTTTTGTTATTAACTCTGTTGATAACTTCCATAAGCGAGTGTCCGAAGGGTGGGGAGGTTTTAGCTAATTTTACAAGCGGAAACGAAAAAGTGGAGACGGGTTGCCCCGGCAATCCCGCTTTTTTATCCTCCGAATCTTGTACTCAGATAGCTGTATAACTCGAAAACCTGACCTGAAATGGACGTTAGAAAGACGAACGGAACCTACGAAGAATTCGACAACGAAAAACTCAAACGCGGCATACGCCAGGCCTACATCGCTACCGGGCAGCAGTGCCCCGAGGAGGTAGTGGTTTCCATTACCGACAACCTGTATATCTACGACAAGATTTCCAGCCAGGAAATCCGCCGCCAGGTGGTGGAGTCGCTGATGTCCATCAACAAGAAGGCAGCCCTCGAATATATCGAGCGCTTTGACTCGGGTCTTGACCTGCGCAAGAAGAGGGACTTCATCAAAGACTACATCAACGCTACCAATGCAGCCACAGGGTCCAAGTTCGACGCCAACGCCAACATCACCCGCAAGAATATAGTCACCCTGGGACAGGAACTCTACAAGGAGAACAATATCAAGCAGAACCGCTACATCATGCGCGACAAGATCAAGTCGCTCTATGGCCGCGAACTGGCCGACAGGTATGTGGCGGACCTTGAGAGTCACGTCCTTTACAAGCACGACGAGAGCGGTACTCCCGGCTACCCTTACTGTGTGGCCATCACTATGTATCCGTTCCTGGAGAGCGGCCTTAAGGAACTTGGCGGAGTCTCGGTGGCTCCCACCGACCTCAAGAGTTTCTGCGGTGAGTTCATCAACCTGGTCTATTCGGTAAGCTCCCAGTTTATGGGTGCCGTGGCTACCCCCGAGTTCCTGATGTACTTCGATTACTTCCTTCGCAAGGACTACGGCGACGACTATCTCTCCAAGCTGGATACCGTGGTAGAGAACAACCTCAAACAGCGCACGCTGGTCAAGGTTATCGACAACTATTTCCAGCAGGTTGTCCACTCTATGAATATGCCCGCAGGCAACCGCGGTTACCAGACTGTGTTCTGGAACATCGGCTACTTTGACAAGCCCTATTTCGAGGGCGTGTTCGGCGACTTCCGCTTCCCCGACGGTACCGCTCCCATCTGGGAGACCCTCAGTTGGCTCCAGAAGCACTTTATGAACTGGTTCAACGAAGAGCGCAACCACTATGTTCTCACCTTCCCGGTAGAGACTATGGCTCTTTTGACCGACGGCGGCGACGACTATGCAGATAAGGAGTACGCCGATTTTACGGCGCGGATGTGGAGCAAGGGACACAGTTTCTTCTGCTACATATCCAACTCCCCCGACAGCCTCAGCAGCTGCTGCCGCCTGCGCAACGAAATCCAGAAAGAAGACGGGCACAACCACACCACCCACCAGTATTCGATGGGTACGGCGTCGGTGGCCACCGGGAGCAAGAGCGTGATGACCATCAACCTCAACCGTCTGGTTCAGAACGCAGCCATCAAGTATTTCAAGAACGAGAAGCGCGTCGATATGAAACGCGGCGTCGCCCTCGGCCTTGAAGAATACGACCGCGAGAAACTGTATCAGTACATCCGCGAAGAGGTTACCGACGAGACAGAGGCCGTACACAAATACCAGACTGCGTTCAACGAGATTATCAAGGATTTCCTGAAGGCGGATATGCTGGACGTTTACCGTGCCGGTTTCATCACGATGAACAAGCAGTACCTCACAGTGGGTGTCAACGGCCTCACCGATGCCGCCGAATTCCTTGGTCTTGAAATCTCCCCCAACAACGATTACAAGGACTTCGTGAATATGCTCCTCGAGACCATTAACATCGCGAACCGCAAGGACAAGACCAAGGACACGATGTTCAACACCGAGTTCGTGCCGGGCGAGAACCTCTCTGGCAAGAACTACAAGTGGGATATGCGCGACGGCTACTTTGTTTCGCCCCACCACAATATGTACAGCTCGTACTTCTACAATCCCGAGGACTCGAACCTCTCCATGATAGACAAGTTCAAGCTGCACGGTGAGGACTACGTGAAATTCCTTGACGGCGGCAGCGCCCTGCATATGAACGTAGAGGAGCACCTGAGCTTCGAGCAGTACCGTCAGCTTCTGAACGTAGCGGCCCACTACGGCACCAACTATTTCACTTTCAACTGCCGCAACACCGTTTGCAACGACTGCGGATATATCAGCAAGGACACCCTCCAGGAGTGCCCCAAGTGCGGAAGCAAGAACCTGGACTACCTGACCCGCGTGATAGGCTATCTCAAGAGGGTTTCATCTTTCAGCGAGATGCGCCAGACAGAGGCCAAGGCCCGCTACTACAACCCCAGCGAGGTGCCCACGACAGTAGAGGAATAGCACAATGATCAAATACGTCCCACAGGCGACATCTGTGGTTTTGGAAGAGATACCCGGCAAGGTATCTCTTGCCGTAGATGTCAGTAACTGCCCGATGCGCTGCCCGGGCTGCCACTCGCCGTTTCTGCAGACCGATGTGGGAGAAGAACTGACCCCGGAAGTGATAGATGCCCTTCTGGCAGATAATTTCGGGGTTAACTGCTTCCTCTTCTTCGGTGAAGGCCAGGACGATGAAACATTCCTGGATCTGGCGTGGTACCTGCGCGACCACCATCCCGACATTGCCATTGCCCTCTACTCGGGCCGCACTGAGGTGCCCAATGCCTATTGGCGCGTGTTCAACTACATCAAGTTGGGTCCCTATATCGAAAAACTCGGCCCCCTGAACAAGCCCACCACCAACCAGCGCCTATACAAGATAGAAGGCCCGGTGCACAAGGACATCACCCACCTCATCTGGGAACGCGGCCTCGACCCCAACGTCAAGAAATAGTCCAGCCTCTGGACAACTTGCGCGTTTCCTTGCGGGCATCTCTCCAGCGGGGGAAATGTTTGTCCATGACGGCGTAGAAACGGGGACCGTGGTCGGG
>CACYEB010000216.1 GCA_902773305.1 uncultured Bacteroidia bacterium | reverse complement strand
TGTGGAATAATTAGATGTAACGTCCTCATCCGGCAACTGGCGTTTTCCGAGGGTCTTGTCTGCATATTCAAACCTGGCGGAAAGCCCAGCCGCTTCGATTTCGGTATAATCCATAATATTGTCGTCAGCGTCCACGATGTTGAAAGCCACTTCTGCCAGGTTGATATAGGAGACATCATATTCTTTCAGGACGTGGCGGAAAGAGATGGGTTCGCCATAGGCATTCGTTGCTCCGGTTTTATAAAAAGGATTAACGCGTGTCCACCATTCCACGGAGCCGTCATTGCCCTCGAAATCGTTTTTCTGGACAATGGGACTGATTTCATTTTTTGTGTTGAAGGTATGAAATGCCAGGTGCAAAAAATCATAGTCGGGAAGTTCTACCGACACAGGCAGTTTCAGCTTTACGACTTGCCCGCAGTAGGTGGATACGTGCCTGACGAGACATTTGTTCCCTTCCCATATTTTCTTAAGCCTCGAGGCCGCGGTAAAATTGGCATAGGCATAGATATTGCCGAAGGCAAGCAGGCCGGAATCTCCGTCCTTGGTCGCTTTTGTCAGTTTGCCTTCTTTGGCGGCAAAGGCGGCTGCATCGGCAAAGTCGGGATGTTCCGAATTGCAGTTGATGATTTTGTTGGCTACGAAAGCTTGGAACAGTTCCTCTGAAAAGTTTGTCTTGGGTCCTTTGTATTTGCCTTCGGCTTTGTCGAATCCGCTGGCCGGGTCATTGATCCTGGCCACGTACTCCGGCAATTCTATTTCGATGACGTCGCGCTTGCGGTCGACGGTGGCGATGACGCCGGTCAGGCTTTTCCCCTTGTAATTGACGGTGAACGAATAATTCATATCCCATTTGAGGCCGGAGACGCAGGCGGCGAGTTCACCGTCTTCGGTGGTGATGATATCCACTGAAACGCCGGAGGGGTCTTCGTTGGAGCGGGTATTGCGGTTGTAAGCCAGAAGCACTTCGGCCGGAAGCGGGCTGGCGGATATCAGTTTCTGAAGAGTTTTCTTGGATTTGGCGGAAAGCGGTGCGCTGTCGCGAGAATAATCAGCCGGGTCCGTTGTATAGAAGAGGACGTTGTCGGTGTCGGCGTCCAGGGCATATGTCCACTCGATGACGGCCGCCAGGTCATTGCTCTTGAGAAGGTTAGAAACGCTTATGGTCCCGTCCCCGTCTCCGGGGCCCTCGGGATTATCCTTTTTGCAGGCAACGGTTCCAAATGCCAGCAACGTCACCGTCAAGATAAGGAACAACCTTTTCATACACTTGATAATTAGAGATTAATAATCAAATGTAATAATTATCCCGAAAAGCGCCAAATCCATCGGTGCCGGCGGGTGTATGATGCGTTTTATTCCAGAGCGGTGATGCGCCAGTCGCTGCCCGTGCGCTGCAGGCGCATCGTGCGGGGGATGGCGGCATCGCCGACCGCTCCCCAGGGGTGGATTTCGTAGCTGACCACCACATCGCCCGATTCATCGTCCACGGCAGAAGAGACTATCTTGAAAGTGGTGTTCCTGGAGGCTTCGACGACCTTGTCGCGGATCTCTTCGCTGGGATATGCATCGGCGGCTATGGTGTCGCGCAGTGCGGCGGCAATGTCGTCTGAGCAGAGCGCAGCCGCGCCGTCATAGTTCATATTGAAGAAGCTGGTCAGGAAACTGTCGGCTACGGCCACGGCTTTGTCGGTCTTGGACGTACATCCACATAGGGTCAGGGTGACGGCCAGCGCCACTGTGAGAAATCGTTTCATACCGCCGCGGTGCTATTTGGATTCCGTCGTCTGTTTGTGATAGGTATAAACTGTGGTCTGAGTGTTGGAAAGGGTTCCGATCTTAACCTCGTCAACCATTTTGATCACCAGGGATTTCTCGGTCAGTTTCACGACATCGTATGTGCCGTGCAACTTCATGACCTTGGCAGGCAGAAATCCTGTTGACAGGATCAGCGGCTTCTCAAAAGAGATTTGCTTCAAATCCGAGTTGTAGGTGTAGGGGGTGCTGTCCACATCGTCTATGTCAAATGTAAAGATAGAACCCTCTTGTGCAAATGCCATATTGAAATCGGTGAGTTTCAGCAAGAAGTGCTCGCCTTTGAAATCGGTCTCTTCGTGGGACACGTCGGTTTTGCCGTTGTTGTCCGTGACGTTCTCGACGTTTTTAGTGTCCAGAACCCATACTCCGTAGAGGTCGCCGGTCTTGTCTCCGGTATCGGGTACGGTTTCTTTTTCACAAGAGACTGTAAGCAGTGCGAATGCTGCAATGATCACAGAGCAGAAAAGTCTTTTCATATCAAATAAAGGTTGGTTATGATAAATATCCTCTCAAAGAAAGTGCCATCGGACTGTTTGAGGAGGTAATTTGTTATATTTGCATTTATGAAAAACATACTCCCATTACTTTCTGTCATTCTTTTGTCAGTGACAGTCTCCTGCCGTGAGGGTGGGGACACTGCCGCGGTAACCTCCCGGATGGATGCGTCCCGGCTCAACATAGGCACCTATATACTCCAGCCTTATGCCCGCAGCGAGGCTCACATAAGGGACCTGGCCGACTGCGGTATAGATTTCGTGGTTTGCATGGACAACGACCGCGCCGCCCTGGACCTGTTTTCCAAGTATGGCATCGGAGCCATCGTAACCGGCGTGGTGCCGGGATGGTGGGGCGGAGACGGCAACAATGCCGGCACGCTTCGCGAGCGACACCCCCTTGCCGAATACGAGGCGGCTGCTGCTGCTTTTGAAGACCATCCGGCAATCTGGGGCATCGACATCGGCGATGAACCGTCGGCACTGGATTTCCCCTATTATGGCGAGGTTTACAGGAGGGTCGATGAACTTTTCCCCAACCAGTTCCCTTTCCTGAACCTCTACCCGAACTATGCGTCGGTTGCCCAGAATACAGAAGACCAGACCGAAAGCCAGCTGGGTACTGCGACCTATCAGGAACATATCGACAGGTATTGCGAGTGCGTTCCGGCACACTACCTTTCCTACGATTTCTACTACAAGGTGGCCGGGGTAGAGAAGGATTACGACAATTTGCGGGTGGTATCGGACGCCTGCCGCAAGAACGGTCTCGAAATGTGGGTGACCGTACAGGTAAACAGTTTCGACCCCGCCGTATGGATTTCGGAGAACGAACTCCGCTTCCAGGCATACTCGGCACTGGCCTTTGGGGCAGTTAACCTCACCTGGGCCTGCTATACTGCAGGCTGGTGGAACAATCAGGTGGTGGACGGAGAGGGCAACAAGACCGAGCAGTACGATAAGCTCAAAAGGGTTAATGCCGAGATTCACACCCTTGCAGAACGTTATATGCAATACGAAACAGAAGAGACGGCGTTCGTGGGGTTTTGCGATACGAATGTACCGGAGGAGTGCGGTCTGGAGAGCATTGACTCACTGGACTACGGCAGGCTTTCCGGCCTGACGGCAGGCTGTCCGCTGGTGGTGGGCAAGATGGCAAGGCGTGGCGGCGGCCGCGGCCGGGCACTGTTCGTATGCGTGGCCGACGACCCGTACAATGAAAACCCTCAGGCACGCACCCTGAGCTTCAAGGCCAAAGGTCGCAAGGTGAAAGCTATGGGCGGAGACGGCCCGATAGAGGTCATCCGCACCGGCGAGGGCATCTGTGAGATACCCGTCGTATCAAATCAGGGGGTTCTTATCGAATTCTAGTCAAGCAGTACTCCACATCCACCGCCATCTGCCTTACCACAAGATGACTCTGGGTGCTGTCGCGGTCATCTTGTGGCCTGGAACGGAGGGAATCCGGCCGATTTGTGGCCACTCGATGATCCAGAAGGTCTCTGTGGCCATCTTGTGGACGACAAATGGGAGGTCTGGCTACCTATTCCACGAACCCAAGGGTGGCGACACTCACCGTGAAGTGATCCTGGAGCAGCCGGATGCACTCGGACAGGGTGGCGCCGGTGGTGCAGACGTCGTCTGTCAGAAGGATATGCCGCACCCCTGCGGCGCGCAGCCGTTCCAATTCCCGCCGGTTTATTGCAAACGCTCCGGAGACGTTGCGCTGCCTGGATGCGGCCCCGCGCCGCGTCTGGGTGGAGGTGTAGCGCCGCCTGCTCAGAAGATGCGGCTCCAAGGGGATGCTGAGGTTAGTCTCTGCTTCAGCACAGCCGCCATTCCCGCCGTGGCCCAGCCTTTCCGCTACTCCCCGTGCGATGATTTCGGCCTGGTTGAAGCCGCGCCTCCATCTTTTCAACGGATGGAGAGGCACCGGCACTACGGCCTGTATTCCGCCGTACAAACCGCTGCTGGCAAGATACCCCCCGAGCAGCCGTGCCGCCCACAGTCCCAGGTCCAGCCGCCGCCCGTATTTGAACTGCCGCACAATTTCGCAGTAGGGGCTTTCGTGCCGGTAGAAAAACAACGCCGCGGCGTTGTGCAGGTGGCACGTCGTGCCGAACCGTTCCATCGCGGCGTTTTCGCTGTAATCCCAGAAATAGGTGAGGGGGATATCGTCCATACATTGCCTGCACAGCGGCCCCTTGCCCCCGGTAAGGGACTGTTTGCACACAGGACAACTCTTGGTAAAGAACAATTGGCGCAAGCCTGCGCAATATCTGAAAAACTCTTCTGCAAATCTCCCCTTCATAATTCAAAGATAATGCTATCTTTGTAAAGTTATGTTTGACTTTCTGAATATTTCTTTAGTCGATATACTGGACGTCCTGCTGGTGGCTTTGCTCATTTACGGCGTTTACAGGCTCATACGCGGCACTCAGGCGATGAATATCTTTCTCGCCATAATCCTGCTGTACGTGGCCCGGGCGGTGTTTGATGCGCTCAATATGTCGCTTACAACACACATTATGGATGCCGTGCTGGGTGTCGGACTCATCGCACTCATCGTTATCTTCCAGCCGGAGATAAGGCGCTTCCTGATACGTATCGGCTCGGAGGTTTTCTCCGCGCGCAAGAAAGGGGGCGGCCGGCTGCGCAAGTTCTTCGGCCGCCGTACCATCACCGCGCGGATCGGCCAGACGGCCCTTGAAGAGATTACCAGCGCCTGCTGGCGTATGTCCGAGAGTAAGACCGGCGCTTTGATAGTGTTCCAACACATATCCACCCTTGACGACATTATCGAGACGGGCGACCGGCTGGATGCCGACATCAACCGGCGCCTGATAGAGAACATATTCTTCAAGAATTCCCCCCTCCACGACGGAGCGGTGATAATGAATACCGACGCCATAGTGGCGGCCCGCTGCACTTTGCCGATAAGCGAGAATCCGGAGATCAACCCCCGCTATGGGATGCGCCACAGGGCTGCGGCGGGCATTACGGAACTGACCGATGCCGAGGCGGTAGTAGTGTCGGAAGAGACGGGAGAGATATCTTATGTCAAGGAGGGTGAGATCAAGCAGCTTGGCAGTATCACTGAATTGCGCATAGCGCTGGAAAACTCATACCGGTAATGCAATCCCTTGAACGGAAACTCGGCTTTGATACCGTACGGGAAACGGTCCTTGGCAAATGCGCCACCGAAGGAGCCCGCAGGATGGTTCGTGAGGCGACCGTCATGACCGATGCCGAAGAGATTGTGGGGGCGCTGAAACTCACCGACGAGATGCGCCTGATCTGTATGTTCGAGGATACTTTCCCGGGCGAAGGCTATGTGGATATGCGTCCTTTCCTGATGCCGCTCACCGGCGAACTCAGCTGCATCTCACTTCCCAATCTGGTCTTGCTTCAGAGGGGGCTGCTCACCATCCGCAGGATGGTCTCTTTCTTCAAGGCAAGCAGTGGTGTGTATCCTTCGCTCAAGAAAATGTCGGAGCCGGTGATGGTCTATCCGGAGATTCTGCGCAAGACAGATTCCATCATCAACAAAAACGGCGAGGTGCGTGACAATGCTTCTCCGGCCCTGGCGCAGATCCGTGCGGAACTCAAAGCCAAGGAGAAGTCGATATCCCGTACCATAGCCGCCATCCTCAAGAAGGCGCAGGGCGACGGCATCACGTCGCCGGATGCCGAGGTTGTGGTGCGCGACGGCAAGATGCTGGTTCCGGTGAACTCTTCCGACAAGCGCAAGCTGCAGGGAATAGTCTGTGACGAGTCGGCCAGCGGCCGTACCGCCTTCATTGAGCCCATGGAGGTGGTCAACCTTAATAACGCCGTGCGCGAGCTGCAGTTCGAAGAGCAACGCGAGATACAGCGTATTTTAATGGAGTTCAGCGACTTCCTTCGCCCGTATCTGCCCGATGTACTGGAGAGTGCCGATTTTCTCATCAAGATAGATTTCATTCGG
>CACYEB010000215.1 GCA_902773305.1 uncultured Bacteroidia bacterium | reverse complement strand
GCCGAGGTGAACAAGGCTTTGGCGTCGGTATAGTACACGAGGTTATCCATTGTTTTATAATACCCGCCCACGGAAACGCGTTGCCCGGCAAAGGCGGAGAAGAGACCGCCATAATACTGTCTCGAACGCTCCGGCGGCAACAGGCTCGTGGACGGGACGAGCAGGTCGAGCGACCAGCCGAGGGGCGTGCCCTCCAGCGTGTGGTCGAACTGCGTCCGGTCGTCATAGGTCAACTCCAGCCTTAGCTGGCTGAGTATCTGCCACTTTATCCGGCCGCTGATCTCCGCGGCAAAACCGGAGTAGGCTTCGGCTGCCCGCTCTGCCCGGTTCTTGTAATAATTGCCGCGGACGGTCGCCATCATTTCCACGGGACCGAGCCTTCCATTTACTTCCAGAAAGCCGCTTGTCAGCACGGGACGGCTTACGCTCTCCATATAAGGAGCGTCATCGATTACCGAGATGGCCGATTCGGAACTCTTCATCGCCGCCGGACTCAACACGGTCCGCCGATGCTGCACACCCTCCGACAGCCGCAGCTCGCCATCAAAGAACGAATGATCTGCCAGCAGGCCGTAGCTCTGTTCCTCCAGTTTTGTCTGCAGCTGAAGGTGGCTCCTGTCGCTGAGGACCACGGCTTCCTGTTCCATATTGTTCCGGAAATGGTTGTAGGAGACATCCGCCCGGACTGTCGTGCGGCTGCCCGCTTCCCATCGGTATGCCAAATGCGCAATGGCATTTTCCCATCCGAGCAGATAATCCGTCCCGGGGAATCCCAGGTCGTAGCGGTCGCGGGTTCCCAGCACGGAGAGATCCACGCGATGCGCCCGGGCAATCTGCAGACTCGCTTTAGAATACAGATCGTAGACGCCCAGCTGCAAGGAGGGCATCCTGCCCGATCGGTCGAAGCCCTTCCGTAACAGCCCATATTCCAATCCGAATGGCGACCAGCGGCCGGCCGCAAATACCGAAGCCCTTTTGCCCAAAAGCGGAACTTGTCCGGATGCGCTCAGGAAAGTGTTCGACAGGCCGACGGTGCCTTTGGCCTTGCTGCCGTCCAGTTCCGGCGAGTGAAGCTTCAGGTGGGAGGCCGTGACACCGCCCTGTTCTCCGCCGAATCCGCCGAGGCAGAAGTCAACCGAGGCGACAGCCTCGTCGGGAAGGGCCGTCGTCAATCCCAGCAGGTGGCTGATGCCATAGATCCTGACGCCGTCCAGCGTCATCAAATTGTTCCCGAGGTTGCCGCCTCGGACAAAGATGGCCGAAAAACCCTCGGCTCCGGACGCGACGCCCGGCCGGGTCATCGCAAATTTGATCGGATCATTCTCGCCCACAGGGCTGAGCACTTTCCCGCGAAGCGATGCCATATCCGTCCGATAAACGCCCGGAAGATGCTCTTCGCCCTGCCGGATGTCAGTTTTGACGGCAGCCGGAAGGGTATCGCGCCATAAGACCGTCTTTTCCGGTATTTGAGCAAGGGCTGTCGAGCATACAAACAACCCTGCCAACAAATTTATAAATTCCAAGATCCGCATGACCAATAATAGCTGACTTCGCTCTCTGCCCCAAAAATTCCTATTCCGCCATCGATGTTCGAATAGATATTCGTATTGTCGTATATGGCTATGATGTCTGTTCCGACGTCGTGCAGCAGATGATACTCCGCTACATCCTTCAGATAGAGGTCGTATTCTTTCGAAACGCGCTTGATGACGACTTTTCCCACTTTACCATTGAACAGACAAGGGGGTTCTTCATAGGGAAGGCCCTGCTTCATATACTCGATCATTTGTTTTATTATAATATACTCTTCGTACATTGGCAAAATATCAGCAAAAGCACCGCCCACACCATAATGACGCCCTGAAAAATCTCCGGAAATGGAAATTGTATCGGTCGTTCCCCTATTAGGAATTCGCAAATAGCAGTAATGCAATGGATTGCCGACGACGGAAGGATAGGTCTCCATTGCCAGCGGATCCTTGCTCTGCACAAAATACTTTCCCGTCCGGTTGAAACCGTCTACCAGATCTTCCCTGTCTGTCGCCAATTCTTTTTCAAGAAACCAGTCCTCCTCCTCTTTTGACCATCCGATCTTGTAAATCCATACCGTTCCCGCTGAGGGATATAACACAAACTGTGGCCGATGCAGTTGACGACTATCATCCGGCAAGATTATGATATCCTCTCCGTGGAGATTGACTTCATTGTGGGAGGACCAGCCGGATCCGTTTGGAAAATACTCTTCGAAATTTGGCGCTTTGCGTTTTCCTATAACTCCTTGATCATAATCGATATCCCATTCATATCGGGAGTCTGAGACCATCGTTGTTTCTGCCCGCAACGTGTCGCCGCTCGGGAGAACAATCTGTAATTTGCAAGGTGCTTCTTCGTCAATAGGGCGTCGTGGCGGAAAGATCATACGCCAAAGACCGTTCCCAAGGTTTTCAAACGAATACTCCCGGGCCACTTTCGTTCCTTGTTCCTTGGATAAAGGATAGTATTCATAAAAGGTGACTTCTGCCTCGTCAATCCCGCGCCCCGGCGCATTGTCTTTCGTAAGATAATGCATACTGAGATACTGCGTATCCGAGAAGTTCAGGATACAGTGCACGCACGGCACAAGCAGCTCCTCCGGAGAAACCAGGTCCACGGGCTCGTAACAGGCGACAGCACCGCCACCTAGGAGAAGGAGTAATATAGAACGTAATAGCCAAGAGGGATGTCTCATACTTTCACAGTCAATTCTTAACCATTCAAAGTTAATGAATATTATAATAAATCCAAGTCGGAGATGGTGAAGGAATACTTGAAGAAAGGAATGACGGAGGTGTGCTGAGATTATACTCTCCGTTGTCATAAGCGCCATCCAGACCCCAGTTTACCCTGCACCAATAACCTGTATTATCTCCCCAATAATCGTAGATTTCATACAATTCGGGGTGCTCCAAATCCGGGTATTCGGGTTCGACCGGTGGATAGGTGCCTATCGGCATCCATTGGTAATAATAGGTTTCTCTTTCCGCATAAACCATAATACCATCGATGACGGCATCATAATGACTTCCGAGACTATTATGAAATACCACATAAACAGGCCAATTATGCTGAAGGTCATATAATACTTGAAGTTCATTATTGGAATAGTTGATAAAGCCACTGTAACTCAATCCAATATATGACAAATATGACAAACTGTTGGTGATAAGGGTAAGAGTTCCGTTAGGTGAGTACAATGTCCCTGTCTCTTGCCCGATCTGTGCCATCAAGGCTGCGACGGCCTGTTTGCCGGAAGAGGAAGACGAACTGCTATCAGCCGGCATCAAGGCCCAATTATTCGAGGAACTATTGAATAGTTGAAGGTCAGATGTTTGATACCAGTCTGTTGTACACGTGCCATATTCGTATGCAGTCTGTGGCTTGCTGCTGAAATAATGATGGTAATAAGCCAACTGCGCTAAAGCGACTACCCCCGAGCTTGTCGAACACCGATTCCCGTTTCCATCGAAAGGAAAGCAATTGTTCCAAGGGCTGCCCGGCCCCCACTGCGTGTCCATCAAGTGATCAATGTCATAACGGCAGTCCGGTTCTATTGCTACATAAACCAATTGCAGCCATTCTCCTTCGTGCGCATCGCCTTCTCCGTCGCCCTTGGTATTAATAGTCGTTGCTGGTGTCTCCCAGCATGCCAAAGCAGATGAATCGGGGACAAAGGAGGGATTTTGTTTCAAATAGCGGATACTCTCCTTTAGTCCGTCGATCCACGTCATCAACGCTTTGTTTTGCGCAGCGGTCTCCAAGTCAAAATGTCCCGTCTTTGACCGAGCGTTTATCAGCGGGACACGCTTGTCGGCAGAGGCAAGAACCCAACCGCCATCATTTTCATAATTAATGATGAAGAGGAGCGTGTCAAGACCTTCCACAACAGGGGTTATCACCTTTGATTGCATTCCACCAGTCTTTGTCTGCGGGGAAACTATTCCAGAAAAATCAATCCGACTGATCTCGGAAAGGGAGATGTTATATGAAGGCTGCTTCGCAGACTCATCAAAACTAGAATATTCATCTACCTGACTGCAGGCAGTGAAGAAAAGCACGCAAAAAGCAAGTGAAAGAAAAAGATGTTTCATAGCTGTAATAAGGTTTAAGAAGAATGGAGTATGGTCTGGTATCAGTACATACAAAATTAGAATAAGAATCAATGCAAATAACGACAGAGTCAAAATTCAGTCTTACAATTCGCCATCTTGGTTGGTTTTGTAAGTGGTTTAAAATCTGTGTGTTAGAATAAAGTGAATAAAGGTGTAAGAAAACTGTTTCTTACACCTTTATGAACCACCTCAATCCGCTGCTAATTCTGCCCTTGACTATCTAAATAGAATATACCCTTTTTCTCTATAACACCCAGCTCATATAGCAACTCGTATAAGGTTGTTACCGATTCGCGAAATTCCGCACCATTTGCCATTTTGTCTCTTGTATAACTTTTGCTCGCTCAGAAGCAGACACATAATTGCAGATAAGGTCAGAGTACCTTGAGGGCTATTTACACATAGTCAGATTTGTGTAACGCGAGTTTTATCGGAGTTACAAAAGGCTACTACTTAACTAATTGGTGTTGTGATGCTTAAAGTGATGTGGGGCCGGGGGGCTGTAAGGTTGGTGCAGAAAGTTTGCTTCAGTGCGCTTGCGTTCTGCCGCTCAAAATGATTATATGTCGAACAAATACAAACAAACAAATCTGTCCTCTCGCCCGTGCAGCTAATTGTATATCCGATAATTGAATACCAATAGTCTGCATTGGGTTCATGTAAGCGTTCACCAACGGCGGAATGTTGACACCCAGCTTCTGGATTTCCCGCTTGAGGATCTTGTAGTCTTGCCGGAAATCACTTTCGGTAAATAGGGCGCCGAATCGCTGGGACAACTTGATGCAGACGGGCTTCTTGGGAATCACCATCCGGTCGATGCGGCTGCAAAGCCCGGCTTCCTTGATGCCGAAATGCTTCTTAAGGAAGCGGCGCGGCCTGATGCAAAGGCCCCGGGTCCCGGGTGGGGCCTGGCGCGAAGGCCTTGTGTGCGCAGCAGGCGACTCACACGGCCAGCTGAAAGCCGATCAAAGAACGGTTCCGCTACTTTGCATAATCTGACTTGTGTTCAAACCGCTTGCGGTTTTAACACAAGG
>CACYEB010000214.1 GCA_902773305.1 uncultured Bacteroidia bacterium | reverse complement strand
AACGACTTCGCGTTTGTTCTTGGCTACTACGGTGCCTTCGATGACCTCACCGTCGGCGATGTGTGAAAGTGAATTTTCGTAAGCCTGTCTGGTGGCTTCGAGATCTACGCCTGCATCGCTGTCGCTTTCAAAAGCGTCCCAGTCAAAAGTGGCGTTGTCTGCAGATGCGTTGCTTGCTGCGGGAGCCTTGGCCTCTTCCTGTACGGGCTGTGCCACCTCTTCCTGCAGCTGCTCCTGTTCGAGTTTGTTTTCTTCGTTCATGTTAAATTAAAGCTTTGTTTAACAAGTAATTAGACATTATTTATAGACCCATCGCACGCGCGAAGGGAGCGCAAAGGTAAACAAAAAATCTTAAAATGCAAGCTAAATCAGCCACTTACAACATTTTCCGGCGGCGGAAAATGATGATGACCATAGCCACCAGCATCAGCATCAGCAGCATAATCATCAGAAAATCCCAGATTCCGCCCAGCAATGGCAGCTGGACGTTCATACCGTAGATGCTGGCCACCAGCGTGGGGGGCATCAGCAGTACGCTCACCAGGGTGAACACCTTCATAATCTTGTTCTGGTCCAGGTTGATAAGACCGAGCACGGTGTTCTGCAGGTACTCCAGACGTTCGAAGTTGAAATCGGTATGGTTGATAAGGGAGGTGATATCTTTCAGCAGGCCGGACAGCTTGTCGTTGATCTCGTCGGGAGTTTTTTCGCTCTTGAGCACACTGGAAATCATACGCTGCTTGTCCACGATGTTCTCGCGAACCATCATTGTATTTTCTTGCAACTGGTTGATATCGATCAGGAAGTCCTCATTGACATCTTCGCCCAAGCTCACGCGGCGGCTGTACTGCTCCAACTCCTTGCTCATCAACTCAATCATATCGGCGTCAAGGTCGATGCGGTTGTCCAGGATGCCGACCAGCACGTGGAATCCGGTGGGATAATAGCGGATGCCGGCGGTGATGCGCCGCTGGATGTCGGTAAAACTGCGCAGGGCAGCCTGGCGCACCGACACTATCGTCTTGCCGGAAAGGATGAAGGAGACAGACTCCATCGTATAGTTTTCCGGACTGGGAATCAAGAAGTTGGTGTTGATGAATATAGAGCTGTCGTCTTCGCTGTAGCGGGACGAACTCTCGATCTCTTCCGCCTGTGCGCGGCTCTGCAGGGTGGTATTGAGATAAGCCTCTACGGCCCTTTTCTCCTCCCCTTCAGGGTCGCACAGATCCAGCCACAGCACATCCTCGCGCTGCAGCGTCTTGAGCATTTCCAGATTGTTGGTGGATTCGAATTTCGATTCCGGGGTCTTGTAAAAGATTTCGATCATGACTGCCAATCAAAAAGGGTTGATAACTGGGTGATTAACCAACAGATACCAGCAACCGTTCTCGAGGCGACGTCTTGACGAATTTTATGTTGAGTACCGAAATCATTTCTGATTGTGAAATTGTCCGGCAAAGGTACGCTTTTTTTCTAAAAAACAAGATGTTCCAGCAAAATCTTGACACCTATGGCGATGAGGATGATGCCGGCGAAGATGCCCGCCTTGTTGCCAAGGACCTTTTCGAATGCCCGGCCGCCCAGAAGACCGGCTGCGGCAACGATTGCTGTAACGGCAAAAATTGCAGCGAATGTCACGACCAGTTTGGTGGCGCCCAGCGACATCATCGCCAGCGAGATGCCCACTGCCAAGGCGTCGATGCTGGTGGCGATGCCGGCTACGACCAGCGGCCCGAAGTGCATCAAATCGGCCTTCTCTTCTTCTGCAGGGCGCAGCGCATCCACAATCATCTTGCCGCCGATAAACAGCAGCAGGGCGAAGGCCACCCAGTGGTCAAATGCCGCTATCAGGTTGAAGAAAGCCTCTCCCAGTGCCCAGCCGATTATGATGAAGGCGGCCTGGATAAATCCCAGCGTAAGATCTATCTTGAGATGGGCGCCAAGGCCCAGACGGCCGCTTGCCGTCCCGAACGCCATTGTCACAGCCAGGGTGTCGGCGCACAGGCCGAGGGCAAGAAGGAATATCTCTATGTATGACATTCAGATGGTGAAGAGCTGACGGTTGACAATAGCCTTGCCAAGGGTGAATTCGTCGGTGTATTCCAAATCGTCGCCGAAGGCCACTCCACGGGCTATCGCGGAGACTTTCACCCCTGTGAAGGCAAGCTGACGATAGATGTAGAGCGATGTCGTCTCCCCTTCCATATCTGTATCGAGAGTGAGGATGACCTCCTTTACGTCGTCCCGCGCAACCCTCTCCACAAGGGCCTTGATGGGGAGGTCGTCGGGGCCGACACCGTCCATCGGGGAAATCACCCCGCCCAGCACGTGATAGAGGCCGTGGTACTGCCCTGTATTCTCTATGCTGAGTACATCGCGAAGGCTCTCCACCACGCACACTGTGGTCCGGTCGCGGGAATTGTCACCGCAGATGGGGCAGACGCCGTCGTCGCTTATCATATTGCAGTCGGGGCAATACCTCACTCCGGTGCGCATATTGCTGATAGCCGAGGTAAACCGCTCGACGTTGGCAGAGGGCTCGTGCAGCAGGTGCAGCGCGTAGCGGAGCGCGCTCTTTCGCCCCACCCCCGGAAGCGACGCTATCTGGTCGACGGCATCTTCGAGCAATTTGGATCTATAATTCTGCTTGTACATTGGCTTTATATGCTTTGACGGCCTTGCGGACCGTTCCGTGCCGGCGGATAAGTTCCAAGGCACTCTCCATATCCAGGGCCGGTATCTCCTTCATCAGCGTTGCGGCGGCTTT
>CACYEB010000213.1 GCA_902773305.1 uncultured Bacteroidia bacterium | reverse complement strand
GCGCTGGTGTGGTAACAAATCGTCAGGCCGTCCAGCGACCCGCCTGCCTCGAGATTGAAAACCTTGCCGTATGTATAGATATGTCGCAACATCGGCGGCAAAGGTATCGTAATTTTTTAAACTTTATGGATGAATTACCGGATCTTTGCGAATTCGACATCGTCGGCGGCTTTTTTGATAAGCTCTGCCGACTGTTTGATCTTTGCAAGTTCGATCTTTGCCTCGGATGCGTTGCCCTGACGGGCGGCGATGATGGCGCGCAGGTAAGCACCCAGTTCGGTCTTGTCATCCTTGAGCAGGCTTGCGGCCTTTACGAGGTCGCCGTTGAGGATGTATGCAAGAGGCTCGTTGACGTCGCCGGTACCGGCAAGCTTCTTGGCAGCTGCGGCATAGTTGCCGTTGAGGATGTCAAGGGTTCCCAGGTTGGCTTTGCTGGCATTGTCACCGTCCTTGGCGAACAACTCGGCGGCCTTGGCAAGGTCACCGTTGCGGAGTGCGAGCACGCCGCGCAGGTTGTTCAGCCCCTCGAAAGCCTTGTCGCTGATTTTCTTGAGCATAGACTCGGCCTTTTCGTCCTTGCCGTTGTCAAGATAGAGGCAGGCGGTGTTGAATTTGGCCCGGTCGCTGTCGTATTTGCGGATAGCCTGGTTGTAGATGTCGATCTTGGCGTCGGTGTCGTCGGTGAGATTTGCACTGCGCAGCAGGGCCGGCTCGTCAAGCACGTCGATGTTGTCCTCAACAAGTTGCTTGAGCTCGTCTGCGGTGTAGTTCTGGAATTCGACGTTGGTGACGAACCTTGCGCGGCGGAGTTCGGGGAGAACATCCTTTGCAAGGGTGCCGTAAACGCTGGACATATTCTTGATTTCACGCTCGCGGACGTCCGGGTCGCCGTACATCGAGAGAACGCGGAGGATAAGGTCCTTGTCCTCTATGTTGGAGTTGTTTACCAGCTCTTTGAAGCCTTCCCAGTCCTCGCCGATGCTCTGGGAGCTGACGCTGCCGGTCTCAAGTTTCTTGGAAACCTGCTTGAAAGCGTTTTTCGCAGATTTCGCACGCTCGTCGGAAAGGGTGTTGTTGCGCTTCTCGGGACCGTCGGGAGATGCATAGGCGATGATGTCGGTGCCGACGATCGTGCGACGGCTGTCTTTCATAACGTCCTTGACGCCGGTCTTATATTCCTTGACAGACTCCGAGTTGAGCTGGTTGGAACGGACGTTGGCGCTGTTGATCAGATAGAGGATCTGAGCCTCCACCTCTTCGGGAACGATCTCCTGGTAGCCGTCGGCGGCAGCCTCATAAGAGCCGCTCTTGCGGGCGAGCATATAGGTGGTGTTGGCACCGTCTGCAATCTTGATGTCCTCGGGGAAAGCCCAGGATTTCTTTTTATACTTTACAACTGCGCGGCCAACGAGTTCGGATTTCTCCATACCTTTCACGTAAGGGAAGTGAACGTGTTCGGTGATGCTGGCTCCGGAAGTGCCCACAGTCTTGAAGTTATCGGTAACCTTCTCGCCCTGATATACGAAAGGCTCGCCGGCAACCTCTTCGCCATCGAACTTCATAACGGGAGTAACTTCCAGGATGGCCTTTTTGTGGAAATACTTACTGGGGAAGGTAACGGTGACATCGGCATCGATGTTGCCGCCGACCACTTCGAGAACCTCGGGATCGCACTCAATTTTCACAAGGTCGGCCAGTTCGGCCATTTTGGCAACTTTGTTGCAGGAAACAAGCGCCATGGCGGCCATCAAGCAGAGTAAAGCTTTTTTCATTTTAGTTAGTTTTATTTGACTGAAATTTGTTTTTGCACATTTGGGACAAATATAGCAATTATCAAAAAACAGTGAAGAAAAAATTGTAAATTCGCAGCTATGAATTACGAGGCGATCAAACAGAGATTCGGGATAATCGGGGACTCCCCGGTGCTGGACAGCGCAATCGGGGTGGCCCTTCAGGTTGCGAAGACCGACCTGTCGGTGCTGGTTACCGGCGAGAGCGGCGTGGGCAAGGAGTTTATTCCGCAGATAATTCACTACAACAGCCCCCGGAAGCACAACGTATATCTCTCCATAAACTGCGGTGCCATTCCCGAGGGAACCATCGATTCGGAACTTTTCGGTCACGAAAAGGGGGCCTTTACAGGTGCCAGCGAGACCCGGAAGGGCTATTTTGAAGAGGCCGACGGCGGTACGCTCTTCCTTGACGAGGTGGCTGAACTGCCCCTCTCAACACAGGTGCGTCTTCTGAGGGTGCTGCAGACCGGCGAATTCATGAAGGTGGGATCTTCCAAGATACAGAAGACCAACGTCCGGGTGGTTGCCGCCACCAACATAGACCTGCGCAGGGCCATAGAGGCCGGCCGCTTCCGCGAGGACCTCTACTTCCGCCTGAATACCGTTCCAATCCGTATGCCGGCGCTGCGGGACCGCAAAGAGGATATCCACAAACTTTTCAGGAAGTTCGCACTGGACTTCGCCACAAAGTATATGATGCCCGCAATCCGCCTTACCGCCGATGCCGTGACGCGGCTCGAGGAGTACGGCTGGCCCGGCAACGTGCGTGAGCTCAAGAGTGTGGCGGAACGTATCTCGGTAATGGAAACAGACCGCATCATAGACAGTCATACCCTCGCCAAATATCTCCAGAACGATTTGAACGTATCGCTTCCGGTGCTTGCCGGCAGCGCCTCCTCCGACTATATGAGCGACCGGGACATCATTTTCAAAATGATAATGCAGCTCAAGCAGGATATTGAGAACCTCAAAGTGCGGCTGGATGCTCTCTCTGACGGCGGGGCTCCAGCTGAGCGGTTCGTTACCCGCAGCGCGGGCTATCTGGTGGAAGACCGCGATGACGCGGATGGCTATGCCCAGATAGAGGAACAGCCGGTGCAGGAAGTTACCCCCGCCCCCGGGCATTCCGACAGGAGTCTCTCCATAAACGACAACAAATCCGAGCTGATAGCAAAGGCTCTGGAGAAGTATCAGGGCAACCG
>CACYEB010000212.1 GCA_902773305.1 uncultured Bacteroidia bacterium | reverse complement strand
TAAACTGGTTATGAATACCAACTTTATTGTCTCCGCCGAATGGGCCAAGCCTTTCATCAAAACCGACGGCGACAGCGCACTCTACATTGCTTTGAATTATATCTTCTAAAAAATGAAAAAGCTATTCGTGCTCGTGGCCCTGTGCCTTGCTGCCCTGTCGGCAAAGGCCCAGAATTGCCCGTATGACTTGCCCGAAGGTGCCGTTATGGAGACCTTTACCTATGCTGTAAAGGGTCCGGATACCCTAAAACTGGACTTCTTCAGAATGAAAGATGATGCCGCCCCGCGCCCCACAATGATACTCTCGTTCGGCGGCGGATGGTGGACCGGCAGCCGCTATTCAATGGCGCCGGAGATGTATCTCCGCAAGGGTTTCAACGTGGCCTGTATTGACTATCGTATCAGCCTGGAGCGCTTTATGTATGTCGATTCCACCGTGGACGGTTACAAGTATGTCCGAGCCATAACCCGGGCTGTGGAAGATACTTACGATGCCACCCGGTTCCTCCTGGACCGCAGTGCCGCGCTGGGCATAGATTCAAAGCGCATCGTTCTTGCCGGCTGCAGTGCCGGAGCCATCAACTCCGTAATGGCAGAGTATCTTCTTTGCAACGACGACCCCATTGCCACGTCACGGCTCCCCGAGGGGTTCAATTATGCCGGCGTCGTATCCGGGGCCGGCGGCGTATGGAAACTGGGGATGTCGAAACCGGTATACAAGTGGGCTCCCTGTCCGCATCTGTTCATCCACGGTACCGTAGACGATATAGTGCCATTTGGCGAAAAACTGGTGCCTGAGAGCAACTTCGGGTGCTGGGGACCGGCTTTCCTTTCAGAGTATTTCCGAAAGATGGGCTGGAGGTGTGACACCTGGTTCATAGAGGGCATGAACCACGACGCTGCGTCAATCCCAAGCCTTACGCCGGAGATGGCAGAGGAGACACGGCATATCTACGATTTCCTGGATAAACTTAGTCTTATTTGAACCATTTGGTCAGACGGTCGCGTGCAAACAGGAAGTAAACCAGCAGACCGATCCAACTGAAAGCCAGTACCAGCACTGCAGTGATTATCTTGCCCACCAGAGAGATGGGTTTCTTGAGTATGTCAACGACGGCGATGATGGAGAGAACAACTCCGATGATGTAAATTAAACTTGCCATATTCTAAAATATTTAGTGTTGCGTAATGTTTCGTAAAGATAATAAAAATGATAGAAATTGGAATACTTGATAATGTTTCGTATATTTGTTAAACAAGATATGTTTTTAAACCAATTATAATGAAAAAACTTGTAATTTTTGCATTGCTCATCGCGTTGACTTTCAATGTTTACGCGCAGGAAGAAAAAGAGATGAAGAAGGGCTGGAGTTTTGGACTGCTCCCTACTGCGACATTCTCTGTGGATAATGGTTTCCAGGCAGGCGCCTTCGGTGATGTCTACAATTATGGCGACGGTTCTACTTATCCCGACCCGCTGCATAAGATCAGTTGGGAGGCATCTTATTTTACAAAGAGCCACCGTATGCGCCTCTATCTTGCATACGACTCCAAGTATCTGATTCCAGGGATGCGACTCAATGCTTCCGTCACCTATATGAACGACCCCCTGTACAGTTTCTGGGGTTTCAACGGTCCTGCTTCAGTACAGGATTATTCCCTTTGGTCCAACAGGTCCACTGTACCCAATGTCAATTATTATGGAATGAGCCGTAAGATGTTCCGTGTTCTGGCAAATGTTCAGGGACATATCACCGACAACCTGAACTGGGCTGCCGGAGTCAATTTCTGGAACTGGGACCTGGACGATATGAAAGACCGCGGAGTTAAAAACAAGGAAACCGGAGAGACCGGTTACTATAACAAGGATATTACACTGTACAAATATTATCAGAAGATAGGTGCCATCACAGAGGACGAAGCGGAAGGCGGTACTGCCCTTGAACTGAATGCCGGCTTCGTTTATGATACCCGCGACATTGAGGCAGCCCCCAACCACGGTATCTGGGCCGAGGCGTATTTGAACGGAAATATACTCAAACATAAGTATTTGAAGGCCTGCGCTTACTTCCGTCACTATGTTGACATTCCCATCCATATTCCCGCAGGCGACCCGGTTTTTGCATATCGTCTGGCTTGGCAGCAGACCATCGCAGGTGAGACTCCGTTCTATATGATCCAGAACATCCCCCTTCTGGTGCAGCGCAATATGATTTCCGAGGGCTTCGGCAGCAACAGCACCATCCGTGGCCTTCGTGAGAACCGCATCCTTACAGAGGGTATGGCCTGGGTTAACGCCGAACTCCGTGTCAAACTTGTGAAGTTCACACTCTTCAACCAGTATTTCTATCTTGCCGTGAACCCGTTCTTCGATGCCGGTATCATAACCAAGCCCTATAGGACCAATTTCTTGAAGGACAAGGTTTATGATCCGGGCCTGCTGCTGTTCAAGACCGATCCTATGGTTTATGATGACAGCCATCTCAAAGATCTGATCTACAGCGCAGGTGCAGGCCTCAAGATAGCGATGAATCAGAACTTCATCGTATCTGCAGACTTCGCTAAGTGCTTCACTCCCGGTCTGGACGCAGGTCTGTGGATAGGTATCGGTATCAACTATCAGTTCTAGGCCGTGATGAAAAGATTGTTGCAACTGGCCGCCCTTGTTACTGCGGCATTCTGTATGACCGGCTGTCTTGCGGGAAAATTTATGTGCAACTATGCGCTCAAGCCCAATCCTCACGGGCTTGAAGATATAGAGCGCACCCGCCACAAAGCCGACTCCCTGCTTCCTGGCAGCACCAAATGGTACGACGACCTTAAGGGAGAAGGAGCACTGAGAGACACCTTCATTACCGGCCACCGCAATTACCAGATACACGCCTGCTATGTGCCGGCAAAGGATCCCGCTACGGCAAAAGGGACCGCAATAGTTGTTCACGGCTACACCGACAACCATTTGGTGTTCCTCTATCTGGTGCGTATGTACCGTGACGATCTCAACTACAACGTGCTTTTCCCCGATTTGCAGTATTTCGGCTATTCAGTGGGAGACCACGCTCAGATGGGATGGTATGACCGCCTTGATGTGGAGAAATGGATAGAGGTGGCACACGGCATTTTCAACGATGACTTTATGGTGCTTCACGGAGTATCCATGGGGGCCGCTACCGTGATGATGGCAAGTGGCGATCCCTTGCCAGACTATGTGGCCGCTTTTGTAGAAGACTGTGGTTATTCGTCGGTATGGGATCAGTTCAAAACCAACCTCCACGATAGTTTCCACCTGCCGCCGTTCCCGATTCTCAACAGTGCCAGCATAGTCTGCAAGAACAGGTATGGCTGGGGTTTCAAAGAGGCTTCCAGCGTAAAGCAGTTGGCCAAGTGCGACCGTCCTATGCTTTTCATCCACGGCGATGCCGACGATTTTGTCCCATTCTCGCATCTTAAGAAGAATTACGACGCCAAGACCAGTGGATACAAGGATTACTGGGTTGCTCCGGGTGCAGTCCACGCTAATTCTTTTGCCAAGTATCCCGAAGAGTATAAGGCCCGTGTAGAGGGTTTTCTCAATAAGGTCCATAGTATGAGGAATAACTAATTACTGGATGAAAAATAAATACATTTTGGCTCTGGACCAGGGAACAAGCTCTTCCAGAGCCATTGTTTTCGACCACGACGGAAACATCCGCTCCACGGCGCAGCAGGAGTTCACGCAGCATTTTCCAAAACCGGGCTGGGTGGAGCACGACCCTATGGAAATCTGGGCCAGTGAAGCCGCCGTTATTGCAGAGGCCATCTCCAAGATAGGTATCAACGGCCTGGATATTGCCGCCATAGGTATCACCAACCAGCGCGAAACCACCATAGTATGGGATGCCGAAACAGGTGCTCCGGTGTATAATGCCATTGTGTGGCAGGACCGCCGTACTTCTGAGTTCTGCGATTCTCTCAAGGCCCGGGGCCTTGTGGACAAGATTCGCGAAAAGACAGGTCTGATAATAGACGCCTATTTTTCCGGTACCAAGGTCGAGTGGATCCTGGACAATGTCCCTGGAGCACGCGAGAGGGCAGAGGCGGGCAAACTGCGCTTTGGTAATGTGGACAGCTGGCTGGTGTGGCAGCTGACGCGGGGCGAGGTGCACGTAACCGATGTTTCCAACGCCTCCCGTACGATGCTGTTCAATATCAATACCCTGGAGTGGGATTCTGAACTGATGGAGTTGCTGGGCGTTCCCGCCTCTATGATGCCGCGGGTATGTTCTTCTTCAGAAATATACGGCTATACCAAGACAACCATCTTTGCACACGAGGTTCCCATTGCGGGCATTGCAGGCGACCAGCAGGCGGCCCTTTTCGGCCAGATGTGCACAGAGCCTGGTTCGGTAAAGAATACATACGGTACCGGTTGTTTCCTGTTGATGAATACTGGAGAGAAGCCCATCCTTTCAAAGAACAATCTGCTCACCACCGTGGCCTGGAAGATAGGTGATACTGTCAATTATGCATTGGAGGGCTCCATCTTTGTGGGTGGCAGCGTGGTGCAGTGGCTTCGCGACGGCCTGGGCATCATCCGATCTTCTTCTGAAATCGAAGCCCTGGCGGCATCTGTTCCCGACAATGGCGGCGTTTACTTTGTGCCCGCCCTCACCGGTATGGGAGCACCTTACTGGGACCAGTATGCCCACGGCGTGATCTGCGGCATTACCCGTGGCACTTCAGCTGCGCACATTGCCCGTGCCGCCCTGGAAGGCATCGCTTTCCAGACTATGGACATAGTGTCTGCAATGGAACGCGATGCCGGTGTCCCTCTGGCTTTCCTCAAGGTGGACGGCGGTGCTTCCCGCAACAATCTTATGATGCAGTTCCAGGCCGATATCCTGGGAGCGGACGTGATCCGTCCCGAGGTTACCGAGACCACGGCTATGGGAGCCTGCTATCTGGCCGGCCTGGCAGTGGGCTACTGGAGCAGTCTTGACGAGATCAAGCAGCAGTGGAAGGCAGAACGGACGTTCGTTCCGTCCGGCACTGATATGACTGCCACAAAAGATGGCTGGAAAGATGCAATTTCAAGAACAGTAACACGCAAGTAATATGAGTCAGTATATTTTCGAATTCATCGGCACATTGGTGCTGATTCTCTTGGGCGACGGCGTGTGCGCTGCCTGCTCTCTGAATTATTCCAAGGCTAAAGGCGCCGGTTGGGTGGTAATAGCCCTCGGATGGGGCCTGGCTGTGATGATGGGTGTACTCATAGCAGGTCCTGTTTCGGGTGCCCACCTGAATCCTGCAGTAACCCTTGGTCTGGCCATCGCCGGCAAATTCGAGTGGTCGCTGGTTTTGGGCTATATCATAGCCCAGATGCTGGGCGGTTTCTTCGGAGCCGTGCTGGTATGGCTTTTCTACAAAGATCACTACAAGGCCACTTCAGACGAACCCGACACAATCCTTGGCACATTCTGCACTATGCCGGCCATTCGCAACGGCTGGCGCAACTTCCTGTGCGAGGCCATCGCCACTTGCCTGCTGGTGTTCGTAATCCTGGCGCTGGGTACAAACGGCAATGCCTTCTCTATGGGGGGTGTCGCCCTTGGCACAGGTGCGCTTGGCTCCTGGCCGGTGACCTGCCTGATTATGTCCATCGGTATGTCGCTGGGTGCAACCACCGGCTATGCCATCAACCCCGCCCGTGACCTGGCTCCCCGTCTGGCTCACGCAGTGCTGCCCATCAAGGGCAAGCGCGACAGCGGCTGGTGGTACGCCTGGGTTCCCGTGTGCGGTCCCATCGTGGGCTGCGCAATGGCCGC
>CACYEB010000211.1 GCA_902773305.1 uncultured Bacteroidia bacterium | reverse complement strand
GGAGTCGTACCAGCTTCTGCCGTCACATCCGAGAGTGGTTCTGATTGCTCCCATACGCATCTTCAAGGTGTTCAATCTGCCCATCACCGGACTTTACCCGGACACTCTCGAGACAGGAGTGCGCCCTGCCATCCACCGCATAGCCTCAGAGAAGGGTCTGGAGATTGTCGACCTTTACGACTTGTTCTCCGACAGCACATATTGCAAGGACGGAGTTCATCCGCAAGCCGCCGGCGCCCGTATGCTCGCAGAGGCAATCCACTCCCGTATAGAGTGGTATGAGCATTGAATTCTTTTGCTATATTTGCGCCAAAGTCTTCGCATATGAGCAAACTTTATCTCCCCAAGAATTACAAGCCGTTGCTGACTCTGCAGCAGACAGAGCAGGGCATCAAGAGCATCAAGGACTTCTTCCAGCAAAGCCTGGCCTCGCAATTGAGACTGAGGCGCGTGACGGCACCTCTGTTTGTCAAGAGCGGCCTGGGCCTGAACGACGACCTCAACGGCATCGAGCGGCCGGTGACCTTTGCCATAGGCGATATGAACGACCAGAGGGCAGAGATAGTCCACTCGCTTGCCAAATGGAAGAGGATGACGCTGGCGGAGTATAACATACCCCGCGGCTACGGCATCTACACAGATATGAATGCCATCCGTCCCGACGAGGAACTGGACAACCTTCATTCATTATATGTGGACCAGTGGGACTGGGAAGCGGTGATGGGGCACGGCGAACGTTCCATAGCCTATCTCAAGAGCAAGGTGGACGGCATCTACAACGTACTGCTGCAGACCGAATATATGGTGTATGAACAATACCCTTCAATAACGCCCATTCTGCCGGACAGAATCACATATATCCACGCTCAGGAATTGCTCGAGCGCTATCCCGGCCTTACTCCGAAAGAGCGTGAGAACAAGATCACCCGCAAATACGGAGCCGTATTCGTAACCGGCATCGGCTGCGCCCTCTCCGACGGCAAGCCTCACGACGGCCGCGCTCCCGACTACGACGACTGGTCTACAGTTGCCGAAGACGGCCGCCCCGGTCTCAACGGCGACATCCTTCTTTGGAACCCGATTCTGGAGAGTGCATTTGAAATCTCCTCAATGGGTATCCGCGTAGATGCGGAGGCGCTGCACCGGCAGCTCGAAATCAGCGGCCAGCAGCACCGCGCCGATCTTTATTTCCACCGCCGCCTGTTCGCAGGTGAACTGCCGCAGAGCATTGGTGGCGGCATCGGACAGAGCCGCCTGTGCATGTTCCTGCTGCGCAAGGGGCACATCGGCGAAATCCAGAGCAGCATCTGGCCCGACGATATGCGCGCCGCCTGCAAAGGACACGGGATGCAACTGATTTAATTTTCTTAAAAAATATTTGCATATATAATTTTTTCTACAAACCTTTGTTCCCGGAACAGCGATTGAAATGAACGCACAGGTCAACAACTTTTTCTTTTGGCGCACTTGGTTTTGGCAATCAAGTGTTTCTTCGCGTGCATTTCCTGTCGTGTAGCGTACTTTAAAAGGAAACATACAATTTAACATATAAGGCCGGTCCTGCAGGATCGGCTTTTTTATTGAAAACAAATAATACAACAATAAACAGTTTAACTCCTACAACTATGGCAACCAAACGTTTTATCCTTCAAGAAGAAGAGATTCCCAGGCAATGGTATAACATCCAGGCAGATATGCCCAACAAGCCGATGCCCATGCTGCATCCCGGCACCAAGCAGCCCGTCACGGTAGACGATCTGGCACACATTTTCACAAGGACTGCATCCGAGCAGGAACTCAACCAGACCGACAAGTGGATTGACATTCCCGAGGAGGTACGCGACCTGTACAAGTCCTACCGCTCCACGCCGCTGGTCCGTGCCTATGGTCTGGAAAAGGCTATCGGCACCAAATGCCACATCTATTTCAAGAACGAGAGCGTGAGCCCGGTGGGTTCCCACAAGCTGAACAGTGCCCTGCCGCAGGCATACTACTGCAAGAAAGAGGGCATCACCAACGTAACCACCGAGACCGGTGCCGGTCAGTGGGGCACAGCGCTTAGCTATGCGGCCAAAGTGTTCGGAATCGAGGCAGCCGTGTATATGGTAAAGATATCTTACGAGCAGAAACCTTACCGCCGCAGCATCATGCAGACCTACGGAGCACAGGTTATAGCTTCGCCATCTATGAGTACCCGTGCCGGCAAGGATATCCTGACCAAGGATCCCAACCATCAGGGTTCTCTGGGCACCGCAATCAGCGAGGCGGTAGAACTGGCGATGAGCACCCCCAACTGCCGCTACTCCCTGGGTTCAGTGCTGAACCACGTGACTCTTCACCAGAGCGTCATCGGCCTTGAGGCAGAAAAGCAGATGAAGATGGCCGGCGAATATCCCGACATCATTATCGGCTGCTTCGGCGGCGGCAGCAACTTTGGCGGCCTGGCCTTCCCGTTCATGCGCCACACCTTCTCCGGCGAGCATAAGGACACCCGCTACATCGCTGCGGAACCCCTCTCCTGCCCTAAATTCACCAAAGGTGTGTTCCACTATGACTTTGGAGACGAGGTGGGTTTGACCCCGCTTATCCCGATGTTCACACTGGGACACAATTTCCGTCCTTCCAACATCCACGCCGGCGGCCTTCGTTACCACGGTGCTGGTATGATAGTAACCCAACTCGTCAAGGACGGCTTTGTAGAAGCTGTCGACATTCCTCAGCTTGAGACATTTGAAAAAGGTCTGCTCTTTGCCAAGGCAGAGGGTATCATCCCTGCTCCCGAGTCCTGCCACGCCATTGCTGCAACTATCCGCGAAGCAAAGGCTTGCGATGCCAAGGGCGAGGAGAAGGTTATCCTCTTCAACCTCAGTGGCCACGGCCTTATAGATATCTATGCATACGACCAGTACCTTGCCGGCAACCTTGTAAACGGTGAGGTAAGCGACGATTATATCAATGCAAACATCGCAGAAATCAAGGAGCAGATAAAAATTGATTAACTTTAGTCCGTTATGATGTGGAATAAAGAAATGGAGTGTATGCCGCGCGAAGAGCTCACCAGGCTCCAGAGCGAGCGGCTGGTCAAGATAGTGAAATATACATACGACAATGTGAAATACTATCGTGACCGTATGGATTTTGCCGGAGTGAAGCCCTCTGACATAAAAGGTATCGAGGATATATCCAAGCTGCCCTTTATGACCAAGCAGGACCTCAGGGACTACTACCCCACCGGCACTTTTGCCGCACCTATGAGCGATATCGTACGGTTCCACGCCTCCAGCGGAACTACCGGAAAGCCCATCGTGGCCGGCTATACCAAGCACGACCTCGATTGCTGGAGCGAAGGAGTGGCCCGTTGCCTTATGGCATACGGCCTGACAAATAAAGATATAGTGCAGGTAGCCTATGGCTACGGCCTGTTCACCGGCGGCCTCGGAGCGCACGACGGTGCCTCCAAGGTCGGCTGCTCGGTGCTGCCTGCCAGCAGCGGCAACACTGCAAAACAGCTGCTTTTGATGAAGGACCTTGGGGTGACAGCGCTTTGCTGCACCCCCTCTTATGCCCTCTTCCTGGCAGAAAGCCTGCATAAGAGCGACGATTTCAAGCTGTCGGATATGAAACTCAAGGCGGGCGTCTTCGGAGCCGAGCCGTGGAGCGAGAATATGCGTGCCGAACTTGAAGAAAAACTGGGCATCAAGGCCTATGACATCTACGGCCTCACCGAGGTCAGCGGCCCCGGCGTAGGTGGTGAATGCGAATATCAAGACGGCACCCACATCTGGGAGGATATGTTCTACCCCGAAATCATCGACCCGGTTACTTTGCAACCCGTGCCTCACGGCGAGCAGGGTGAGTTGGTATTCACCACCCTCACCAAAGAGGGGATGCCGGTGATCCGCTACCGTACCCGCGATTTGACCTCCCTGAACTACAGTCCCTGCAAGTGCGGCCGTACCGCCGTGAGAATGAACAAGATTATGGGACGTACCGATGATATGCTCATAATTCGCGGCGTGAACGTCTTCCCGACGCAGATCGAATCCGTAATAATGGAGTTCCCCGAGTGCAACGGCCAGTACCTGATCACTGTCGACCGGCAGAACAACACCGATACCTTCCAACTGGATCTCGAGTTGCGTTCCGAGTGTTATAGCGACAGCGTGAGTCAGATGAACGCCCTCACCAAAGCCATCGTCGGCCGCATTGCCAGCGTCATCGGCATCAAGTGCGATGTCAAGGTAGTAGAACCCAACGGTATCGAACGCAGCGCAGGCAAAGCGAAACACGTTATCGACCTGAGAAAAATCTAAATCAGTATTATTATGATCATAAAACAGTTATCTATCTTTCTGCAGAACAAGATCGGACGATTTACCGAAGTGACCAACATCCTGGGACAGGCCGGAGTTGATATGCAGGCATTCACAGTTTCTGAAAATTCCGACTTCGGAATCCTCAGGCTGATTGTGGACAACACAGAGAATGCAGTTGAGGCGCTGCGCGCCGCAGGGTTTGCAGTCAACACCACCGACGTGGTGTGCCTGATATGCCCCGACAAGCCGGGTGCCATAGCTCCCTATATGAACAAACTGTCGCAGGGCGGCATCTCCATCGAGTATATGTACGCCTTCAGCCAGTGCGGCACGGCCAAGGTCATCATCCGGCCCGACAACCTCGACCTCTGCGAGAAACTCATCTCCGAGTAGACAGATGGTTGACACCGCAAGCCCCCTTCCAAGGAAGGGGGTTGGGTAATTATAGGGACCCGCTATGCGGGGTCCGGGGCGCAGCCCCGGTAGAGATAGGGCTCTGCCCCAAGCGGGTCACAAAAAAAGCGGCATCAGCCGCTTTTTTTGTGACCCGCTTGGGGCAGAGCCCTATCTCTACCGGGGCTGCGCCCCGGACCCCGCTTAGCGGGTCCCTATAATTACCCAACCCCCTTCCAAGGAAGGGGGCTTGCGGTGTCAACCATCTGTCTACTCGGAGATGAGTTTCTCGCAGAGGTCGAGGTTGTCGGGCCGGATGAT
>CACYEB010000210.1 GCA_902773305.1 uncultured Bacteroidia bacterium | reverse complement strand
TCTGCCCCCGGCGAAAAAGACGACATTATGGAACTGACCCGCGCCTATCTGGAACAGAAGCGCGAACTTGATATAAAGATGGAAGAGTGGGCCTCCCTGGCCGAAAAAATAGAATAGCAATGAGCAACATTCTCTATGGCATCCACCCTGTGACCGAGGCCATTACCTCCGGCCGCAAGATTGAAAAAGTGATTCTCAAGCAGGGCTTCGAAGGCCCTCAGGCACGTGCCCTTACATCACTTCTGAAAGAGTATGAAATCCCATACAGCTGGGTCCCTGTACAGAAACTGGACCAGGTGGCCAAAGGGACTCACCAGGGAGTAGTAGCCTATATCGCCCAGGTAGATTATGTTCCGTTTGAAGAGATGGTAGAGAACGCCCTTAACCACAAGGCTGCGCCGCTGTTCATAATGCTGGACGGTGTGAGCGATGTCCGCAACCTCGGTGCCGTGGCCCGTACAGCAGAGTGCGCCGGATTCGACGGCATCATCCTCCCTGCAAAGGGCGGCGCTCCCATAAACGCCGATGCCATAAAGACCAGTGCCGGAGCGTTGCTTCGAATCCCGGTGGCCAAGGTCCAGAATCTGCGTATGCCAATTTTCTATCTTTTGGAATCGGGCTTTCAGATGGTAGCTGCCACCGAAAAGGGCGCCGACTATATCTACGATGTCAATCTTAAAAAGCCTACCGCCATTGTTATGGGAAGCGAGGGGCACGGCATCTCCAAATCTGTGCTGGATTTGTGTGATATACAAGCAAAAATCCCTATGGCGGGTGCCATAGGGTCTTTGAATGTTTCTGTTGCGGCGGCCTTGTTTATGTACGAGGCTGTCCGCCAGCGGGAGTCAAAATAATTATCTGATCCGTTTGAGGCTGGAGGCCCTGCTCACTGACGGGGATACGGCAAGGGAGTTGTTTTTGCTGCGGTACTGGCAGACGCTTGCCCCGGACAGGTCCACCTCCAACTTTTCAGCCACGTCTATTGTCGCCTTGGAGGCACCCTGACATTTGATTTCAGCTTCCTTTACTTTCAGTTCTATTGCATCCAGGTAAGAAGATCCTTTGCATTCGCACTCGATGCTGTCTGCATCGCCGATCAGGCTCACCTTGGCTGTCCCGGATGCATAGACTTCAACTTCTTCGTAGTTGCCGGTAAGTATCAGTGCGGACGTACCGCTGATATCTGTCTTAACCGAATCGAAGTCGCCTTCGATGCCGGCGCTTGAGGCCCCGGAGACGGTGGCCACCAGTTCACCTCCCTCTATATGAAGCTTCCCGGCCTTGGCCGCGCCGCTGATATCCACAGTAAAACGCTTCATAGGGCTTACCCAGACATCGCTGCTGGTAAGTGTGGCGGTACCGGTAAGGCATATACGGTTCAGTTCGGGGGCTGTGACGGTAACCTTCATTGCATTTCGCCCAAGGAGGCGGATGTTGACTCTGGGATCATCGTCTTTGATGCGTACATAAAGCACGTTGCCCACCACGCTCACGTCCAGATACTCCTCGTATTTTGTGTCAATGGTGACAGTGGCAGAATAACTGTCACCCTTGACCAAGGTTGCATCGAAGGCGTTGCATATCTGTATTGCATTGAACTGCTTAAGGTTGTCGTAACTCTTGGTGATATTGCCGGCGTTCAGGGCCAATGCCGCAAGCATTGCCGCAAGGGAGATTACTATCCTTTTCATATCTGCTGCTTTTTAGAATTATTGTATTAATTTTGCATTTGACCCTCAAAAATCGTGCAATATGAACCGGAAATTCGCCGTCATAATCTTTTTTTTGCTCTTTGCAACGGCTCTCGGCGGGCAGGAAAAGACCAATGCCTTCAAAGATCCCTCTTTTTCGGCAGGACTCTCCGTACTTTGCCCCGACCGTGCCGCGGACACTGTCTGCACCGTTTTGAAAGTCGATTCACTCAAGACTCCGGTCTGGACCCTCAGCCAGTACAATTCCAAGTTCAATCTGGTCAATTCGATAAAAGACGAGGGGATAAACAGATACACCTATTCGCTCCCGGGCAATGGTAACCTTAATGCCAAAGTCGTATCGATCAACCCCGTAAGGGGAGCGCTTACCCTGGAGTGCAACGCCTCCGCAGAATATTCCGGCCTCCGTAGTAAAGACCAGCCGTGGATATATATGACGGCAGAAGCACCCCTGGATACACTGGTGCTTGCAAAATACAGGCAGGTGCCTCTCTATCTGTCTTGCAGGGTTCTGTTCTATGAAGACTGTATGGGGTTCCTTGCAGACAAAGCCATTCACGCCGCTACATACAGGGTGAATTTCAAGGTGAGGAACATTAACCAGTCGGGAAAACTATACGGCAAGTTCTTCACGCTGTCGCTGATTCTTTTCGACAACCGTTACATAGGAGTTCCGATAGATGCCTCGCTGCGGGATTCCCGTGACGGTGAAGAAGGCGAGTTCGTTTACACGCCATCGTCACAGCAATATATCTCATCTTCGCTGAGCAACTACCGGCTGCTCAAACCCAGGCAGAGTGCAGAAGTGAGCACGGATCTTCTGGCTATGGTGAAAAGTGCCTTGACGGCGGCGTTGGAAGAGGGCCGCTTTGATGAATCTTATCTGGCGGAGTGGGAGATAACAGGCTGTAACCTCGGCTGGGAGATGACCGGGACATACAACGCATCCCTGGAAGTCAGAGGACTCAAACTATCTGCGTTACCCTAGTGTGATTTCTCCCGCCAGAGAGGTATTCATCTTTGACCGGATCTCTTGCTGGGAACAGCCCAGACCCATCAGGAACATCAGCTTGGTGAGCGCCGCCTCCACGGTGCTGTCATATCCGCTTATGATGCCTGCATCAAGCAGTTGACGTCCGGTGGCATACCGTTCCATCTGCACGCTGCCGGTGGCGCACTGCGAAATGTTGACGATGGTCTTGCCAGCCGCCACCGCATCTGCCAGTGTTCGAACGAGAGCGTCGTTCTGCGGGGCGTTGCCCGAACCGAACGTGCGGAAAATAACCCCCTTGATGCC
>CACYEB010000209.1 GCA_902773305.1 uncultured Bacteroidia bacterium | reverse complement strand
GCGGCTGTAGCTCTGCTGGGGCTGTGCTCCGGGATCGCCTGCAGCGGCGGAATCGCCGCGGCGGCCCAGCAGCTGGATGGCGTTGGCCACTATCTCGGTAGTATAATGCTTCACGCCGTCGTTGCCGTCCCAGGAGCGCGAAGTCAGGCGGCCTTCTACATAGATCTGGCTCCCCTTGCGGATAAATTTGTCGGCAAGTTCTGCCAGTTGGCGCCAAGCTACTATGTTGTGCCATTCGGTCTGCTCGCGGTCGCGGAACTGCTCTGTGGTTGCGAGGGTAAAGTTTGCCCTTCTCACACCGCCCTCAAAATCTCTTACCTCGGGGTCTCTGCCCACGTTTCCAATCAACATAACTTTGTTCAATGATGCCATATTTCGAAATAATTAATTGTTCGTAACTCACAAAGATAATAACATTATCGAAAAGCCGAGCACGAAGAAGTGGTTCTTGAAATGCGGGTTGAAAGTGTACTGGGCGTAGAGCGGAAGCTCAAAGTTTTCACCCGCAGTCAAAGTGTAGCCGGTGCGCAGGCTCAGGTTGATAAACTTGAACCCGCCCCCGTTCTTGTAGATGCCCTCTGACTTGAACGGCACGGCACCGGCAGTTGCGCCCGCATAGAATCTGTCGTAAACGAACGGTACTTTCAACTCTATGTAAGACGAGAACGCCCGGCTGCCGTCCAGATTGAAATCGTCGCCGGCCACAAATGTGTTCCAGGATATGGAAGCCGGAAGTCTTTCGAGCGGCAGTTCGTATATGAGTGTCAGCTCAAAATTATCCTTGTAGCCGCCGATACCCAGATTGTTTCCCAGACCCTGCTCCAGTGCCGTGAAAGTGAACCCTTTATATTTGGCAGTGGCCCAGAGGTCCATCTCCAGATAGTGGCCTTTCTGCAGCTCGGTTACCGAGCAATATCCTGTCTCAAAATGGAATCCGTCCCTGGTATAGTTGAGAGTGATGCCGGGCACAATGGTCGGAGACTGTCCTACTGCGAAGCCTCTCCACAGAAACTGTGTGGAAGCTTCTGTGGTAAAGGAGACGCTCCAGTTGCGGGCGGCTGCACCGAAAACGCCTGCCATAAACGCTATTACGCAAAGGAGAACCTTTTTCATTGCTGCTTTAACATAATGTCATATCCCGTATCGGCCTGGGCCTTGAGCCATTCAAGCCCCTCGATATATATACCGCCGTCTGCCAGAACTCTTTCGCGCAGCACCGGAGCAGCATAATTCGCCTCCAGAAGCGTCTTGCCGGAAAAGTTCCAGCTGTCAAGGCATTCCATAGCTGCCGGAATTGCGTATATGATGAAGTCGTAATCTTCCATCCTGACTTGCGGGAGCTCTGCCATATGGAGATCCAGCGGGCAGTGGCGGACAAAGGCGTGGCACTTTTCAAAGCTGCGGTTGGTCACAGTCACTGTGCAGCCCGCCTCAACGGCCGCCACGGCCGCCGCCTTGGCGGCACCGCCGCAGCCCACCACCAGCAGCAGCCCTCCGGCCGCCCCGCGGTCTTGAAGAAGGCTCTTGACGCCCAGGTAATCAGAATTATAGCCCACCACCTTGTCGCCTTCTTTCTTGAGGATATTGACGGCTTTTATGGCGCGGACGGCATCGCTGCCGGGGATACTCTTGTAATATGCCAGTTCCTTGAACGGCATAGTGACATTCACCGCCTCATAGTCTTTCAGGAAACGGTCATAGGCCTTTTCAAAGTCGGGCTCTTCAATCAGGTCGTAAGGGTACTTTCCGCCGGTGTATGCGGCGAACAGCTTCGGGCTCCGGCTGTGGGAGACCGGGTTTCCTATGATGCCGAATCTCATCTCTTCAGGTTTTTCTGGCGGAGTGCCTCGTAACTTAAAATGGCCACTGATGTAGCTACATTCAGGGAGTCCATCTTGCCCATCATGGGAATCATTATGTGGGCATCTGCCTTCTCTCGCCAGTAGCCGGTGAGACCGGTGGCCTCGGTGCCGAAAACAAGCGCGGTGCTGGGGGTGAAATCGACGTCGTAATAAACCCTGGAGTCCTGCAGCTGGGCGGTGATAATCTTGAAATCATTGGCCGAAAGCCACTCGTAGGCCTCCTGAGAGGTGCAGGCAACTACGTTGACGGTGAACACCGCCCCGCAGCTGGCACGCACGGCGTTGGGGTTGTAGATGTCTGTGAGCGGGTCGCAGACTATCACGGCGTCGGCACCGCTGGCATCGGCACTGCGCAGTATGGCGCCCAGATTGCCGGGCTTTTCCACCGATTCCAGCACAATTACCAGCGAACCGGCCTTCTGTGGCAGGTTTTCCAGCGAGCGCACGGGCGTTTTCATAACCGCCACAAGACCTTCGGTCCCTTCGCGGTAGGCTATCTTTGCATAGGCTGCCTTGGAGAGGGAAAACGCCTTGGGAGCGGCCTCTGTCAGGCTTTGGATTTCCTCCTGCTGAATGATGTCGGGGCAGAAATAAAGCTGGTCCAGGGTGAATCCGGCGGCCAGTGCACGCTCCACCTCGCGGCGCCCTTCCACCACGCACAACCCCCGGCTGCGGCGAAGCGACGACTTTGCCGACAGTGCCACGACGTCTTTAAGACGCTGGTTCTGCAGGGATTCTATGCGTTCCAATGCGG
>CACYEB010000208.1 GCA_902773305.1 uncultured Bacteroidia bacterium | reverse complement strand
TCAACTTCCCCCCTCCTTCCGAAAGGGACTGCAAAGATACACATCTTTTTATTTCATACAAATCTTTTTAAAAATATTTTTTGGGAGACTGGACAACCCTTGCAAATGCAGGCACATCTTCAGTGACCCATATATTGCCGCCGATTACAGCATCGTGGCCGATGGTAACCCTTCCGAGTATGGTGGCGTTGGAATAGACTATCACATTGTCTTCCAGAACCGGGTGTCTGAGCACTCCTTTCACGGGATTGCCCTGCTCATCCAGCGGAAAACTCTTTGCGCCAAGGGTGACGCCCTGATACAGTTTGACATTATCACCCAGTATGGCCGTCTCGCCAATCACTACGCCAGTACCGTGGTCTATGGCAAACGATGCGCCGATAGCGGCTGCGGGATGGATGTCGATGCCGGTCTCACTGTGTGCGATTTCGGTTATTAGGCGCGGCAGCACAGGCACTCCTGCAAGAAACAGCAGATGCGCCACACGGTAGCTGCAGATGGCGCGGATACCGGGATAGCAGAGGATCACCTCGGCTATGCTTTCCGCAGCAGGGTCACCGTTATAGGTAGCCAGCACATCCTTGTCCAGGGTCTTGCGTAGGGACGGCAGCGCATCCAGAAAGGCAGAAGTTACCGCATCGGCATCACCCATGCGGTCCGCCGAGCGGAAACAGAGCGAGACAACCTCCGAGAGTTCCTGCCGCAGGCACTTGAGACACTCTGCGGTCCACTGCCCTCCGCCATCGGCAAAGACGTCAGGAAACAACAATGCCCTGCAACGGTTTACAATTGTCTGTACACGCTTGTCCAAAGATGCATTCATAAGCAAAGCCGGGCGGGAAAAGACCCGTCCGGCAAAAGTACTTTAAATATCGAACTTGCAAAATTATTCTTTGGCGAAAAGCTCCGTCGAGAGGTAGCGCTCGCCGGTGTCGGGCAACAGAGCCACTATGGTTTTGCCCTCGTTTTCCGGCCGCTGCCCAAGGACGATTGCGGCAGCTGCGGCTGCGCCCGAAGATATACCTACCAGCAAACCCTCCAGGGCCGACAATTCGCGTGAGACGGCAAATGCATCTTCGTTGGATACAGGGAGAATCTCATCTATCACGCTGCGGTCAAAGTTGGCGGGGACAAAACCCGCTCCGATGCCCTGAATCTTGTGGGGGCCGGCGGGATTGCCACTCAAGACCGCACTGGTGGCTGGTTCTACCGCAACTATCTTTACAGAGGGTTTGCGCTGCTTAAGGGCACGCCCCACGCCGGAGATTGTACCGCCTGTGCCCGCCCCGGCCACAAAGATATCCACCGCTCCATCGGTATCTGACCAGATCTCCGTGCCCGTGGTGCGGTAGTGGGCATCGGGATTGGCGGGATTATCGAACTGGCCAAGGATTATGCTGCCCGGGATGTTGTCGCGAAGTTCCTCTGCTTTAGCGATGGCGCCCTTCATCCCGGCGGAGCCAGGGGTAAGCACCAGCTCGGCCCCCCGGGCACTGAGCAGGTTGCGCCTCTCCACACTCATCGTATCGGGCATCGTGAGGATGAGATGATAACCCCGCACCGACGCCACAAATGCCAGGCCTACTCCGGTATTGCCGCTGGTAGGCTCGATTATGGTAGCCCCGGGCTTCAGCAGCCCTTTGTTTTCGGCGTCAAGCACCATAGCCAGGGCCACGCGGTCTTTGACACTTCCTGCCGGGTTGAAATATTCCACCTTCGCCAGGATATCAGCCCCCAGGCCGTATTCAGCCCTGATGGCATTCAGGCGCACCAGCGGCGTGCCGCCCACCAGATCCAGTGCAGAGTCGTATATCTTTCCCATATCCGCAAAGATAGCATCATATACTTAAATCGCATCGAACGCCTGGGACAAATCGTCGATCAGGTCGTCGATATGCTCGGTGCCGATGGAAAGACGGATGGTGCTGCGGGAAATGCCCTGGTCGGCCAGTTCGGCGTCGGTAAGCTGGGAGTGGGTGGTGGTGGCGGGATGTATCACCAGAGACTTGACATCGGCCACATTTGCCAGCAGCGAGAATATCTTCAAAGAGTCGATGAACTTGAAGGCAGCCTCCTGTCCTCCGGCTATCTCAAAGGTGAAGATAGAGCCGCCGCCATTAGGGAAATACTTGTCATACAAGCCATTATCCGGATGTGATGCCAGCGAAGGATGATTGACCCGGATCACCTTTGGATGCTTGGATAGGAATTCCACCACCTTGAGGGCATTATAGACGTGCCTCTCAACGCGGAGCGAGAGGGTTTCCAGGCCCTGCAGGAAAATGAAAGCGCTTACCGGCGAGAGGGTGGAGCCGGTATCGCGCAGCAGGATGGCGCGGGCACGGATGATATAGGCCAGAGAGCCCACAGCATCGGCGAACACTATCCCGTGATAACTCTCTTCCGGCTGGGTAAACTGCGGAAACTTGCCCGATGCCTTCCAGTCGAACTTGCCGGAATCCACAATCACACCGCCTATAGTAGTACCGTGACCGCCTATGAACTTGGTGGCTGAATGGACCACGATGTCTGCGCCGTGCTCAATGGGCCGGAGCAGATACGGCGTGGCAAAAGTATTGTCCACGATAAGCGGGATACCCGCAGCGTGGGCGACTTTGGCTACTTTCTCTATGTCGGTGATGTTGGAGTTGGGGTTACCCAGGGTCTCTATGAAGATAGCCTTCGTCTCTTTCCTGATGGCCTTGGCAAAGTTTTCAATGTCGCTGCCATCCACAAAAGTCGTAGTGATACCGTAGGGCACCAGAGTGTGCTGCAGCAGGTCATAGGTGCCGCCATAAATGTTCTTAGAAGACACTATATGGTCTCCCGCGCGTGCTATGTTCAATATGGAATATGTGATGGCGGCGGCGCCGGACGCCACGGCCAACGCCCCGACGCCCCCCTCGAGTGCGGCGATGCGCTGCTCGAAGATATCCTGGGTGGTATTTGTCAGGCGGCTGTAAATATTACCGGCATCGGTAAGGCCGAATCTGGCAGCTGCGTGTTCGCAATTGTGGAATACATAAGATGCGGTTTGATAAATAGGCACCGCACGAGCATCCGATGCGGGGTCTGCGGTTTCCTGTCCTACGTGAAGCTGAAGTGTTTCAAAATGAAGTTTGGAAGTGCTCATATGTCTTTTCGTTTTTGTTTCTGACGCAAAGGTCCAAACCGCAGGATTATATTCCAACAAAAATAGAATAATTAGAAAATATCACCGATAATTACTATTTTTGCCAAAGTATTATCTGGAAAGACACAAAAAATGACCGGCACTTTAGATAAAATCGATATCAACATACTCAAGGCACTTCAGGAGAACGCCCGCATAACCAACAAGGAATTGGCAGCCAAGGTGCATCTCTCCCCCTCTCCTGTCTATGAGAGACTCAAAAGGCTGGAAAACGAAGGATACATAGAGAGATATACCGCCGTGCTTAACGCAGAGAAACTGAACCTGGGCTTCATAGTGTTCTGCAGCGTAAAGTTGCAGCGGCTGAACACCGACATCGCCGACGACTTTGTTGCAAAAATCAAAGAGATACCCGAAGTGACGGAGTGCTACAACGTTTCGGGCGAGTACGACTACCTGCTCAAGATCCACGCCCCCGATATGAAATACTACAACCAGTTCATATTGAATGTACTGGGGCGTATAGAAAGTCTGGGTTCAATACAAAGCTCGTTTGTAATGAACCCGGTGAAACAAAACTACGGACTGTGTATCTAGCCCCTACCAGATACTGTCAACGGTGTCTATTTCCAGGCCGTGCACAGTCAGGGCCCAACCTTCCATTTCGAACAGGCGGACATCCTTGTCGCATACCAGCTGAGCTGACCAGCTATAGAGGCCGTTATCCACGAACACCTCAACTCCCGTGCGGTCTATGAACAACTCGACGGGGAATTCCAGTCCTGCCATATCTTGGGTAGAATAAAATTTGTCGTTGAAGAGACCGAAGCTGGGGCTGTATGTAAAGAATGCCTTGCCGTTCATCTTGATGGCCGTGTAGCAGGAGGCATCCATCTTTAATGTAGCCTTAATGTGCAGTCCCGTCTTGGGATCGGTAAATCTGGCGAGAACCTTATTGGCCTCCTCGGGTGACAGAATACCGTTTGCGGTATATGCCCTGTGGAGAAGAGTTCCAACCTCCTTGACCGGTTTGCTGGACAGACGGATGCCGGCGCGGGTGGTGACCAGCGTGAGTTCGGTGGGAAGCTGCATCTGACTGTTGAAAGGCATTCCGGGGTGGGAAATACGCCCCCAGCCTATCTGGATACAACGGCCGTCGGGGGTGTCGCTGAAGGTCTGAGCGGCATAGAAAGAGCCCAGGGTATACTGATGCCTGCCGCTCTCCGGAGTAAACGTATAGCCATCGAAATCGCCTATCATGTAAACGCCGGCGGCACCCAGGGTAACCCATTTCATATTGTCTTTATTGCCGTCCACAGGGAGGCAGAAGAGATCGGGACACTCGTCAAAGCCGGCGACGTGACTGCGGTAGGTCCAGGACTTCAGATCGTCAGAGGTATAGATAGAGTTGCCATCCTTTTCAAAAAGGGCCATAACCCAGTGGCCATCTTCACCACCCCACCAGAGCAGGCGGGGGTCGCGGGTCTCATGGCTTCCGGCAGCTTCGTGGGAATCAACCACAGGATTGCCTTCATACTTGATGAGTGTACGGCCGCTGTCCAGGCTGTAGGCGATGCACTGTTTCTGCCACTGGGCGTGGGTTGTGTAGGCATACACAATGGGGGACGGACAGGCCTTGGTGCCGAAGCCGCTGGTGTTTTTCCAATCCACCACGGCGCTTCCGGAGAACATCGTGCCGAACCTGTCAGGGAACAGCACGTCGCCAAGTTCTTCCCAATGTACGAGATCGCGGCTGACGGCGTGGCCCCAGGTCATATTACCCCAGCCTGTGCTATAGGGATTATGCTGGTAATAAAGATGATACTCTCCGTTGTAATAGACCATTCCGTTGGGATCGTTGGTCCAGCCGCGACGGGTCGAATAGTGGAACTGCGGCCGGTTGGCCTCTTTATAGAAAAGGCTCTGACCCAGAACGGTATCTGCCAGAAACATCTTTTCAAGGTCGGACGCATCGCCGCCGTAAGATATTTTAAGCTTCTTGCCCATATACTGGGACAGGTCTTTATATATCCAATACTTCGGCTCGCCCTGGGCAATGCAGACATCCACACTGAGGCTATCCACTCCTTTGGCCGTAAATAACAGCTCCTTGCTGTCGCGGTCGTTGTCTATCGGAATATTAAGGTAGCGCTGCTTGACCTTGAATTCCTTCACTGCCGGTTGCGCATACGATAAAACCGGAGCGCATATAAGTGCCAGAATAAGGGCGAGATAGAGTTTTCGTTTCATTGTGGATGTGTATTAACGGTTGGTATAATTCAATTTGAGACCGCGCGGAGCGTCCTGCGCCAGACGGCCGTCGGCAAACACGGGAGTGCCGTTGACAAAGGTATATAATATTGAAGATGAAAACTTGGTAACAGGGCTCCAGCCGCAGCGGGAGGCAGGCGGGACATCACAAGCCGCGGCGGTGTCAAACACCACCAGGTCGGCATAATATCCCTTGCGGATAAAGCCGCGGCGGTCTATTTCAAACAGCCGGGCCGGTGCGTGACACATTTTTTCTATCACCATAGGGATGGTGAACTCCCCCTCCTTGACCATCTCCAGCATCATAAGCAGGGAATACTGCACCAGAGGAATTCCGCTGGCAGCCTTAAGGCAATCGCCTTCTTTTTCCGAAAGCAGATGCGGGGCGTGGTCGGTGGCCACCGTCCGGATTACGCCGGAGCGCACCGCCTCGCGCAGGGCAGCACGGTCGGCAGCGCTCTTGATTGCGGGATTGCACTTGATCTGAGCACCAAAACGGTCGTAATCGCTGTCGTCAAACCAGAGATACTGAACGCACGTTTCGGCCGTGACATGGTCGGTGACGGACATAACCTTAGACAGGAACTCAACCTCCTGGGCCGTGGAGACGTGCAGGACGTGCAGCCGCGCACCCGTTTCAATAGCCAGAGACACAGCCCTCTGCGTGGATGCCAGACAGGCGGCTGCGGTGCGGATGGCCGGATGCGCCTTGATTGGAATATAATTGCCATATCGGGCCCTGATGCGTGCCAGATTGGCTTCCATAATATCATTGTCCTCGCAATGAGCCGCTATAAGCAGTGGAGAAGTCTCAAAAATACGGTGCATAGCCACCGGGCTCTTGACTCTGAGGCCTCCCGTGGATGCTCCAAGGAACACCTTCACAGCACAGGCACCGGAGATATCGGCAGCCGCCACTTCGTCTGCATTGAAGTCGCTGCCGCCCAGGAAAAAGCCGTAATTGGCCAGGGAATCCCGTCCGGCGATTTCGGCCTTGGCCTTGAGCGAAGCGGCAGTGATTGCCGGCGGATTGTTGTTGGGCATATCCAGATAGGAGGTGACGCCGCCCATCACTGCGGCAGCGCTTTCGCTGGCTATACAGCCCTTATGCGTGGAGCCGGGTTCACGGAAATGGACGTGGGTATCAATGACGCCGGGCGCGAGATATTTCCACTCCATATCCATAGCGGGGCAGCCGGCAAGCAGCAGGGCCGATTCCCGCTCCCTGTCGCCCAGCTTTTCATAATCAAAGATGTCGCAGATAATGCCGTCTTTAACAAAAATCCCCCCGTTAAAGGAGAGACCTTCGTTCACTATGACAGCGTTTTTGAGGATGAGGGTCCCGGTCATTTCTGCCTGCCGGTTATTTTGCGCATCCTGAGGCCCATCACGCCCCAGAAAGCTTCGCCGAAAATACCGCTGCTCATCTTGGAAGTCCCTTCGGTGCGGTCCACGAATATCACAGAAACCTCCTTGATCTTGAAGCCAAGCTTGCATGCGGTATATTTCATCTCGATCTGGAAACCGTATCCCTTCATTCTGACCTTATCGAAATCTATCGCTTCCAGCACCTTGCGGCGGTAGCAAACAAACCCGGCAGTGGTATCGTAAACATTAATACCAAGCATCAGCCGTACATATACCGATGCGAAATAAGACATCAGAAGGCGTCCGACGGGCCAGTTTACCACGCTCACGCCCTTGCAGTAGCGCGACCCGACGGCCACATCGGCTTCTGAGTCACAGGCCGCTATCAGACGCGGCAAATCGTCGGGATTATGCGAAAAGTCGGCATCCATCTCGATGATGAAGTCATAGCCGCGCTCAAGCGCCCATCTGAAACCCGCAAGGTATGCCGTACCGAGCCCAAGTTTGCCTTCCCGCTCTATGATGAAGAGCGACCCTGCGAATTCCTCCATCAGAGACTTGACGATGCCGGCAGTTCCGTCGGGCGAGCCGTCATCTATCACCAAAACGTGAAAATCACCCTGCAAAGAACGCACCTTGCGGATGATTCTCTCTATATTCTCCTTCTCGTTGTAAGTAGGAATGACAACTATCTTGGTATCTGCGCTCATCCTTACAAAGGTAATGCATTATCGCTTAAAATTCAAACTGAGGCCTATGCGTTCCCTGGCCAGGTCGATATTCTCCACCATAACCTCTATCTGCTGGTGAACCTTGAGGGCGCTTTTGCCGCGGTTGTTCCCCAGGCGGGATACGTGGATGAGACCGTTCTGCTTGATGCCGATGTCAACGAATGCGCCGAAATCGGTCACATTCGTAACGATTCCCGGGAGAATCATCCCTTCGCGAAGGTCTTCAATGGTCCGGATATCTTCGCTGAAGGCGAAAGTACGGGCAGCCCCGCGGGGATCGCGCCCCGGTTTACGGAGTTCCGAAAGGATATCCTGAAGCGTCGGAAGGCCGACTTCTCCATCAACATATCGTTCGAGATCGATCCTGGAGCACAGCGCATCGTTGCGTATCAGTTCATCTACCCTGACATTCAGATCGGCCGCCATCCTCTCTACCAGCGGATAGCGCTCCGGATGCACCGCAGAGTCGTCCAGAGGATTGGAGGAAGACGGTATGCGCAAGAATCCTGCACACTGTTCAAACGCCTTGGCGCCCAGACGCTTCACCTTCAGAAGGTCGTTCCGCGAAGTGAAATTTCCGTTGGCGTTGCGCCACTCCACGATATTGGAGGCGAGTGCGGGTCCCACCCCTGAAACATACTGCAGCAGATATACGCTGGCAGTATTCAAGTTGACGCCCACACTGTTCACGCAGCTCTCCACAGTATTGTCCAGCTCTTCCTTGAGCAGGGACTGGTCAACGTCGTGCTGATACTGCCCCACCCCTATCGATTTGGGATCTATCTTGACCAGTTCAGACAGAGGGTCCATCAGCCTGCGGCCTATGGACACGGCCCCCCTGACGGTAACGTCATAATCAGGAAACTCTTCCCTTGCCGTTTCCGAGGCAGAATACACCGAGGCTCCGTCTTCACTTACACTGAATATCTCTATGGAATCGTCCAACCCCAGACGCTTGATGAAACTCTCCGTTTCACGACCCGCGGTTCCGCTGCCCACCGCTATTACCTCAACTTTATACTTTTCCACCATATCCGTGATCTTCTTCATAGAAGAAATGCGTTCGTTGACAGGCGGATGGGGATAGATGGTATCGTTGTGCAACAGCGAGCCCCGCTCGTCGAGGCATACCACCTTGCACCCGGTGCGGAAACCGGGGTCGATGGCCATAACCCTCTTCTGCCCCACCGGCGGAGCCAGCAGCAGCTGACGCAGGTTCTCTCCGAATACCTTTATGGAATCGGCATCGGCCTTCTCCTTGGCCAGCCTCAGCACCTCATTCTCTATGGAAGGATGGAGCAGCCTTTTGAGGCTGTCGGCCATAGTGTCGGAGAGGATATTGTAAAGTTCACGTGAAGCAACCCTTTCGCCGTGGAGGACGATCCGCGAAATGCGCTCGAGATTACGGTCGTCATCGGCCTCCACCTTAACCGACAGCATTCCCTCCGATTCGCCACGAAGGATTGCCAGCAATCTGTGGGGTGCAATTCTGGAGATGGGCTCGCTATGGTCAAACCAACTGCGGTATTTATCCCCCTCGTCGGCATCTTTAGCCGCTTTTGCCGACCTTCTGGAGACGACCCTCCCCCATTTGAGATAGCTTGAGCGAAGCACCTTCCTCACCTCCGTGTTCTCGCTGATGCGCTCGGCGATTATATCACCGGCGCCGGCCACGGCGGCATCACAGTCGGGCACCTCGGCAGTGATAAACTTACGCGCCAGATCACGCGGCTTGTCGGCCTTGAGGGTCATAAACGCATCGGCCAGTGGTTCAAGCCCGCGTTCCCTTGCTACGGAAGCCCGCGTACGTTTCTTGGGACGGTAAGGAAGATACAGGTCTTCAAGGGCCGGCAAATCCACCTCGTCCATTATCTTGCGGCCCAAATCGGCAGTCAGCGCATTCTGTTCTTCTATGGACTTGAGTATGGCTGTCTTGCGTCGGTCAAGCTCTGAAAAATAAACGAAGAAGTGTCTGATCTCCGCCACCTGGACTTCATCCAGTCCACCTGTGCGCTCTTTGCGATACCGGCTGATGAAAGGTATGGTCGCCCCCTCTTCGAGCAACTCAACGCAATGGCGCACCTGCCATTGGCTGATACCCATCCGGGAAGCGATATGTGTTATGTATAAATCAGTCATGGGAAACCTGATGTAGTTGGTCGCGGTAAGAAGAGAAGATACTCGACTTGGAGACAAATCCGACATACTTGCCGGCAGCGTCTGTCACGGGAAGGTTCCAGGCCTGGGTGGCCTCGAACTTGTCCATGACACTCTCCATCCGTTCGTCCAGCGTGAGCAACCCGGGAGCATCCTTGACCAGATTGTAAACGTGGATCTTCCCGTAAAGGTCTTCGTTGAACATATATGCGCGGACGTCATCTATACTGACAACTCCCTGGAACAAGCCTTCTTCATCTACCACCGGGATGATATTGCGGTTGCTGGAAGATATTATCCGTACCATATCGCCAAGGGTCTTGTCTATGGCGATAGGCCTGAAATCTGTCTCTATGAAATCCGATAGCCGGAGCAGTGTGAGCACGGCCCGGTCGCTGTCGTGGGTCAGAAGGTCTCCCTGCTGGGCAACCCGCTTGGAATAAATGGAGTACTGCTCGAACAGCCTGATGGTGGCAAAGGATATGGCAGATGTAATCATCAGCGGAAACATCAGTGCATATCCGCCGGAGAATTCCGCTATCAAAAAGATGGCCGTAAGGGGTGCCTGCATAACGCCCGCCATAAGGCCGGCCATCCCCACAAGCACAAAATTAGCCTCGGGAAGAGAAGCAATACCCAGATTTCCCACCAGACGTGCCAGCACGAAGCCTGTTATCGCACCGGTAAAAATAGTGGGGCCGAAAGTACCGCCGACCCCGCCGCCGCCATTGGTAAAGGCGGTGGCATATACCTTGGCCAGCATCACCAGGACAAAAAAGGCTAGCATCGTCCATTTACCGTCCGGCAGCCACTGTGGAAGCACGCCCTCCATACGTATTGCGGCGTCCCCGTGCATAATGGCCGTAAGCGAACCGTAACCCTCTCCGTACAGCGGCGGGAACAGGAATATCAGCACTCCCAGCAGAAGGGCGCATAAAAGCCATTTCCAATAGGGGTTCCGCATCTTGGCAAGACGGTCCTCCACCCTGAGTGTTGTGCGAAGAAAGTAAAGTGACACGAAGCCGCATACAATGCCCAGCACGATATAATAGGGTATGTTACCCAGCGAAAAAGGCACTATCCCCCCCGGAAGGGTTACAGTGTCGCCCATCAGCAGGTAGGTGACCATCGTGGCAGACACCGAAGAGAACAGCAGGGGCAGGATGGATGTCATGGAGATATTGAACATCAATATCTCCAGGGTAAACAGGACTCCGGCGATAGGGGCCTTGAAGATACCGGCGACGGCGCCTGCCGCGCCACATCCGAGCAGGATGGTCATCTGCTTGTATGTCAGCCCGAGAATGCGGGCTATGTTGCTGCCGATGGCGGCCCCGGTATAAACGATGGGAGCCTCGGCACCCACGCTGCCGCCAAGGGAGATGGTCATCGCACTTGAGACAAGCGACGACCAGGTGTTATGGGGCTTGATGTGAGCTTCGTTGCGCGAGATTGCCTTGAGGACACGGGTTACGCCGTGGCTGATGTCGTCTTTGATAACGTATCTGACGAACAGCATCGAAAGCATCATTCCCACGCCCGGGATCAGCAGATAGAGCCAGCGCGAGCGCCCCGCAAAGGCGTCCGAGACAAAGTGTCCCAAAATGTGGATCGACTGCTTGAGGATTACTGCGGCAAAGCCGCTCAGCACTCCCACGACAATAGCCAGTATCCAAAGCAAAGTGCGCTCAGACATCGGTTTGAGCGCATTTTGCAATTTATTGACCAGGCGGTCGCGATATGATTCAGTCTTCGTCGTCAGATTCGTCGTCGGAATGCGTATTGAAGTCATTATCGTTGCCGGGGAGGGGTTCTCCCTCGGAATCTACGCCACTGTCGTCGGAATGGTCTTCGAACAATTCTTTCTCCACCTCTTCGACATCGTCCGTGTTGACCTTGACCTTTACCAGATACAGAACATCTTCCACAACCTCATCTTCTTCTGCCTCCGGTTTGAACTTCACTGCATGAAAAAAGGTACCGTCAGGTTTGTCCACCTTCATTATATCTCCCATATAATCCGCATAACCGTGAGGATACTTGCGGTCGAAAGCATCCTTAAGGTCCTGGCTCATATTGTCATAACTGACTACAAATCTCTTTTTTACTGGTGCTGTGGGCATATCTGAATGTATTATCAATACACAATATTAATCAAACTATTTGAAAAAGTACAACTTTTGTTTGCGTTTTTTCTCGATATCTTTCTCCACAAAGAGCGGTTTGAGCGTCCTGGGATCCATCCCCGAATAAAACATCACGGAAGACACTGTCATAGGTGTAGGCGTAAAGTCCTGTACCTGGTCCATATAGAGTCCACGAAGCGCCTTATTCTGGGAGAGGGCTGCCATATCGCGCATTCCGCAACCCGGATGGCCGGATATGAAATAAGGCACAAGCTGATAGCGGAGCCGCTCCTTGCGGTTGATTTCGTCGAAACGGTCCCTGAGCACCTCGAACAGTCTGAACGACGGCTTGCCCATCACGGCCAGCACATTGTCCTGGGTATGTTCAGGAGCGACCTTCAGCCGGCCGGAAGTGTGATTGACAATCAGTTCGCGCAGATACCTCTCACAGGTAGCATCGTAGCAACCGTCCGGGCCAAGGAAAAGATCGTATCGGATGCCGCTTCCCACATACGCGTGACGTATTCCCGGGACAGCAGCCACTGCCTCATAGAGTTCCAGAAGCGGAGAGTGGTCGTTGTCAAGATTCTTGCACATACGGGGGAAAAGGCACGACTGCCGCGAACATTTGGCACACAACTCCTTATTCCTGCCGCCCATCTTGTACATATTTGCGGTGGGTGCCCCAAGGTCGGAAATATTACCCTTGAAGTCGGGCAGATGGCTTAATGCCGCCGCCTCCCTGACTATCGACTGCACCGAGCGGGACTGTATGAACTTGCCCTGGCGGGCGGCGATAGTGCAGAAGTTACATCCTCCGAAGCACCCGCGGTGGGTGGTTATG
>CACYEB010000207.1 GCA_902773305.1 uncultured Bacteroidia bacterium | reverse complement strand
TCTCAGTTACCCCGGAACAGGCAGAAGCCATCAAGGCTCACTTTGTAGAAATCATTACCCGGAAACCGAATAACCTGCAATAATCTAACAGCTGGAACGTACCACCAGGGTCGGGGGAATGAGCCTCTGGAGGAGATCTGGGTCGGGACGGCCCTCACGGCGGGCTTCCATAATTGAGAAGAGCGTCTCCACGGCCAGTTCTGACGCCTCACGCAGCGGCTGTTCCACCCGCGTCACCGCCGGATCCAGAAAATCCAGGAAGCCGTTGTTGTCGAACGAGATGATTCCGACCTCCTTACCTACTTTCATATTGAGTTCACGGAATGCGTCAATCGCGCCCAGCAGGATGGTGGCGCTGAAAGCGAAGACGGCATCGAATGGCTTGTCCGCGCCTGCAAACAGCGCAATGGTCTGGTCGTGACCGTTCTCCACTGAGAAAGCATTACCCACAGCGGCATATTGCACCGCCTGCCTTTTCAAGGCATCTTCGAAGCCCCTGAGACGCTCCTGGTTCGGCATGGAAGAGCGCACTCCCTGAATGGCCAGGATTCGCTTATAGCCGCGCTGCAACAGATATTCTGCCGCCATCCTGGCCCCGGCGTAATTATCGGTGCAGACATACGGGAGATTTGTCTTGCGGAAGTGACGGTCGATCAGCACGACGGGTATCTGCTGGCTTATCTGCTCCAGTCTTGCCGCCGAGGATGACACCGGAACCGAGATAATGCCGTCCACCTTTCGGCCAAGGAACATCTGCAGCGCCTGCTCCTCTTCTGTCTCCGACTCGCGGGAATCGGCCAGAAGAGTATGATAGCCCCGGTCCCCAAGCATTTTGATGATAATCCCTGCCAGGGTTGCGAAAAACGGGTTGTCGATGCCCGGCACCAGCAAGCCGATGGTCCTGGACTGCCTTGTACGAAGCGTCTGCGCCACCAGGTCGGGCTGATAATTGACCCTGCGGGCCGTCTCGGAAATCAGATCTATCGCCTTCTTGCTGATGCGGAATTTCTCTGCCTGCCCGGTGAGGACACGCGATACCGTAGAGACCGAATAACCTGTTTCGGAGGCTATCGTGAATATGTTGCTTTTGCTGGCCATGACGCTTTCTGCTTGTAAAGTTAAGCATTTTTTATTACATTTGTGAAACGTTTTGCTCAAACGATTGCGCAAAATTATCAACAAGCTAAAAAAGTAATAATTACATATCTTATGAGTAAAATTCTTATAATCGGATCATCCAACACCGATCTCGTGGTCAAAACGAGTCACATTCCCGAACCCGGCGAGACTATCCTGGGTGACAACTTTATGATAGCAGCCGGCGGCAAAGGTGCCAACCAGGCCGTTGCGGCATCCCGCCTTGGCGGTGACGTGGCCTTTATCGCCTGCGTGGGCAATGATATGTTCGGACGCCAGACACTGGAGAATTACAAGAAGGAGAATATGGACATCTCCCATATCCGCACCGACAATGCAGCGCCCAGCGGCGTAGCGCTTATCAGTGTCGCTGCAGACGGCGAGAACTGCATCGTGGTTGCCCCCGGCGCCAACTCCGCCCTTTCCACTGCGGACATCGACGCAGCCGACGCACTGTTCCGCGAAGCGGATTATATCCTTATGCAGTTGGAAATCCCTATGCCGGTAATTGAGCACGCAGCCGCCCTGGGCAAGAAGTATGGCAAGAAAGTCATAATCAATCCCGCCCCGGCGGCACCCCTGTCAGACGAATTGCTAAAGGGGCTCTATCTGATTACCCCCAACAAAACCGAGTGCCGCCAGTTGACCGGAATCGAGGTTGCCGACGATGCCGACCTGGACAAGGCGGCAGCCGTACTGATGGCCAAAGGCGTAGAGAATGTAGTGATTACACTCGGTTCCAAGGGCTCCTATGTAAGGACCCCTTCCGGCAGCAGCGTTGTGCCCACAATGAAGGTCAAGGCTGCCGACACCACCGGAGCCGGCGACACCTACAACGGTGCCCTGCTGGTAGCCCTTTCAGAAGGCCAGCCCCTGGAGAAAGCGGTAAGCTTTGCAAGCAAGGCCGCTGCCATCTCCGTAACCAGGATGGGAGCACAGCCCTCGATCCCCTTCCGCAAAGAAATGGACAATTAATAT
>CACYEB010000206.1 GCA_902773305.1 uncultured Bacteroidia bacterium | reverse complement strand
TAACCAAGGCCAGCGAAATCGCTGTCGTGGTGCCGCAGGCATTCCATATCGCCCGCAGCGACCGTCCGGGGCCGGTGCTCATAAGCCTCACCAAGAACGCCCAGACGGAGATGTGCGACTATGTTTACGACAAGGAGTACGCCCTGAGCCAGATGGTGCAGGTCGTACGCCCCGACGAAAGCGAGAAGATATCCAAACGCATAGAGAAGGCCGTCGATCTGCTGAACAATGCAGAGAAGCCGCTCATCATTGCCGGACAGGGCGTCATAATATCAGGTGCCGAGAACATTCTGGCCAAGTGCGCCAACAAAGCCTGCATCCCCGTCGCCTGCACCCTGCTGGGCCGCAGCGCAATGAATTTCCACGACCATTACTATATCGGTATGGTGGGTATGCACGGCAACATCCCCGCAAACAGGATGACCCAGGAGGCCGACGTGATACTGGCGGTGGGTATGCGCTTTTCCGACCGTGTTACCGGCAGGGTGTCACAATATGCTCCAAAGGCCAAGATTATCCATATTGACATAGACAAGACTGAGTTCAACAAGAACGTTACGGTGGATGTCAAGATTCACGGCGACGCCAAGGCAGTGCTGGAGCGCATCTACCCCAACCTGGTATTCAAGGACCGGGAGGCCTGGCGCCGTTACGGCTACGACCAGTATGCCTACGAGCGCGAGAAGGTCATCATCCCCAAGTTGAACAGCGTCTCCCTGAATATGGCGCAGGTGGTCAACGCCATCAACGACCATTATATAGAGCGCGTAAGCGAGAAGAAAAACACCGAGTTCGGCGAGAATGTGGTGCTGGTGACCGACGTGGGTCAGAATCAGATGTTCGCCGCACGATACCTCAAGCTTACCCGCAAGTCGGGTTGGATCACCAGCGGCGGCCTTGGCACGATGGGCTTCGGCCTCCCCGCAGCCATCGGTGCCAAATGCGGCAAACCGGACGCACAGGTGGTGCTGATTTGCGGCGACGGCGGCTTCCAGATGACGATGGAAGAACTGGGCACGATACTGCAGGCGGGAATAGACATCAAAATAGTCCTGCTCAACAACTCTTTCCTCGGTATGGTACGTCAGTGGCAGGATCTGTTCTACGACAAGCGCTTCTCGCAGACCCGCCTCGTGAACCCCGATTTTGAGCTCATCTGCAAGGCATACAAAATCAAATACCGCTGCTGTTCATCTTCTGCGGACATAGAAAACGCCGTAGAAGAAATGGCCGCCTCCAAGGGCCCGTTCATGCTGGACGCATACGTAGATGCAGAATCCAACGTTTTCCCCATGATTCCCGGCGGCAAGAGTCTGGACGATATCAGAATAAAATAAGTGAAGCGACAATGGAACAAAAAATGGACAAGTATGTAGTGGACGCAATGGTGCGCAACCGCCTGGATATATTGAACCGCATCACTTCGCTCTTTATCGTGAAGAATCTGCCTGTGCTCACCGTGACTTTCACCGCTACGGAGAATAATATGGCTGTCATCAACCTGATATGCCTCTGTCCCGATGAATTCATAATGAAGCGTATTATGAACCAGGCCCACAATTTCGTGGACATATCTGAGATATACTATACCAAAGCATTTAATCCTAAAAATCAATAAAAATGGCAAAAATCAATTTTGGCGGTGTCGAGGAACAGGTTGTAACCCGCGCCGAATTCCCTCTCGAAAAAGCGAAAGCCGTATTGGCAAACGAAACAATAGCAGTGCTCGGTTATGGCGTACAGGGCCCTGGCCAGTCTCTCAACCTGCGTGACAACGGTTTCAACGTCATCGTCGGACAGCGCAAGGGTTCCAAGAGTTGGGACAAGGCTGTTGCAGACGGATGGGTTCCCGGCGTTTCCCTCTTCGAAATAGAAGAAGCTTGCGAAAAAGCTACCGTGATAGAGTTTCTGCTCAGCGATGCCGGCCAGATCCAGGCGTGGCCCACTGTAAAGAAGCACCTGACCGCCGGCAAGTGCCTCTATTTCTCCCACGGCTTCGCCATCACCTACAACGAGCGCACCGGAATCGTTCCTCCCAAGGATGTCGATGTCGTTATGGTAGCTCCCAAGGGCAGCGGTACTTCCCTCCGCCGTCTCTTCCTCCAGGGCCGTGGTATCAATTCATCTTACGCCATCTGGCAGGATGCCACAGGCAAGGCATACGACCGCACCATCGCCCTCGGCGTAGGTATCGGCAGCGGCTATCTGTTCGAGACCACCTTCAAGCGCGAGACTTATTCTGACCTCACCGGAGAGCGCGGTACCCTGATGGGTGCCATCCAGGGCATCTTTGCAGCGCAGTACGACGTGCTCCGCGCCAACGGCCACACCCCCAGCGAGGCCTTCAACGAGACCGTAGAGGAGCTCTCCCAGAGCCTTCTTCCGCTTGTAGGCGAAAACGGTATGGACTGGATGTACGCAAACTGCTCCACCACCGCACAGCGCGGCGCCCTGGACTGGTGGAAGAAGTTCCGCGACGCTACCAAGCCGGTCTTCGAGGCTCTGTACAAGAGCGTAGCCACCGGCAACGAGGCACAGATTTCCATCGATTCCAACGGTAAGGAAGGTTACCGTGCAGGTCTCGAGGCAGAACTCAAGGAGATGCGCGAGAGCGAGATGTGGCAGGCCGGCAAGGCTGTCCGCGCCCTCCGTCCCGAGAACGCCAAATAGTTCCGGCCTTCGCAATCAGCGAAGTCGGCTGGTGAACAAAGCTAAACACTACCCCTGCAGCGCTCTGGCTGTGGGGGTGGTTTGTTTTATAAGTTCTTCGGGGGTGCCCTGGAATATGAGCTGGCCGCCGGCATCGCCGGCGTCGGGACCGAGTTCTATGATATGGTCTGCCGCACGGATGACATCCAGGTTGTGCTCCACGACAATGATGGAGTGACCCTTGGCTATGAGGGCGTCGAAAGACTTGAGCAATTTCTCTATGTCGTAGAAATGCAGGCCGGTGGTGGGCTCGTCAAATATGAAGAGTACCGGTCCCGAAGAGGAGTCCTTGCCCAGGAAGGAGGCCAGTTTGATGCGCTGGCTCTCGCCGCCCGAGAGGGTACTGCTGCTCTGGCCCAGTTTCAGATAGGCCAGCCCCACATCCATCAGGGGCTGGAGCCGTTCCGCAATCCGCTTTGCCAGGGGCTCCGGTTTGCTGCCGAAAAATTCAACCGCCTCGCTCACGCTCATATCCAGCACGTCGCTTATATTCTTGTCGTGATATTTTACCTCCAGAATGTCAGGCAGAAACCTTTTGCCGCCGCAACTGGGGCATACCATAGTCACATCTGCCATAAACTGCATCTCTACACGGATAACCCCCTCGCCCTGGCATTCGGGGCAGCGACCGCCGTCTATGTTGAAAGAGAAATGCGAGTGTCCGAAACCGTTCATCCTGGCGTAAGGCTGATCTGAGAAGAGTTTGCGGATATCGTCGTAGACCTTGGTATATGTCACGGGGTTTGAGCGGCTGCTTTTGCCGATGGGATTCTGGTCTACATATTCCACAGAAGTGATGCGCTCCAAATCGCCCGACAACTGTCTGAAAGCTCCGGGAGCGGCGCCAAGCTGATTGATGTGACGGTAGAGCGCAGGATAGAGGATATCCCCCACCAGCGAGCTCTTTCCGCTGCCGGAGACGCCCGTCACCGCCACGATGCAGCGCAGCGGGAAGCTTACGGTGAGGTTTTTAAGATTGTTGGCGCAGGCATCCTCTACCGTTATGGAATACTTGGGAGTATGCTTCTTCTGCGGGAGATACCCCTTGCGGTGGCCGGCGAGATATTCCAGGGTCAGGGAGCGGTTTGCCTGCCAGTCAATCGCCCCGGCGGCAGGGAGTGCAGGCGGCCCCTGATAGACCACTTCGCCTCCGTAGCTGCCGGCTCCGGGACCGATGTCTATCACATAATCTGCCGCCTCTATGATTTCGCGGTCGTGTTCCACTACCACCACGGTGTTGCCCAGATCGCGTAACTTACGCAGGACACCTATCAGGCGCCGTGTATCGCGGCTGTGGAGGCCGATACTGGGTTCGTCCAGGACATACATAGAGCCTACCAGATTGTTGCCCAGCACCTTCACCAGATTGATCCTCTGGCTCTCCCCTCCAGAAAGTGTGTTGGAAGCACGGTCAAGAGTCAGATAGCCCAGCCCCACCTCCACTATATAAGCCAGCCTTTCGCGGATTTCCTTCAACGGGATTTCTACCAGTTGCCGCTCGTATTCCGCCAGTTCCATTCCGTCGAGGAAAACCGCCAGGTCACCTATCTGCATCGACATCATCTCCGCAATGGTCTTGCCTCCCACGCGCACGTAAAGTGCTTCCTTTCTCAGGCGGGTGCCGCCGCAGGCCCGGCAGGTCGTTTTGCCGCTGTATCGGCTCATCATATACTTGAACTGTATCTTGTAGCGGTTCTTGCCCACCCAGTCAAAGAACCCGTCGATACCGGTAAAATATTCGTTTCCGCTCCACAGCAGGTCTTTCTGCTGCCGGGTGAGTTCGTTGTAGGGTTTGAATATGGGGAAGTCGAACCGGTAGGCATTCTCAACCAGCTGGTCTTTGAAATATTTCATCATCTCCCCTCTCCAGCACGCCACGGCACCGTCATAAACGCTGAGTGTCGGATTGGGTATCACCAGACTTTCGTCTATGCCCACCATCTTCCCGAAGCCACCGCACACAGGACAGGCCCCGATGGGACTGTTGAAACTGAACATATTCTCGTCCGGGCGGTCAAAATGCATCCCGTCCGCCTCAAAGACATTTGAGAAGTGCTTCATCCGGGATGGCAGACCGCACAGAATATGTCCCTGGCCCTTTTCGAAAGCGGTCTTAAGCGAGTCCAGCGTCCGGGAGACCATCTCGTCGTCGCCTGCACCGGTGACCCTGACTCTGTCCACCAGCACCGCCAGCGATGTCGGGTCAGGAGCCGGGACCTTTTTTGAAAGGACATCGTCGATGCGGAAAACATCGCCGGTAGCTCCCTGCACGACACGTGTAAAACCCTCCTCCTTCAGCGCGAGGAACGTTTCAGTCGCATTGTCTTCAGTAAAACACTGTTCTGCGGCTATAAGGGCATACTCTCCCTGGGGAAGGTCCAGAATATACCGCAGCACGCTCTTTTCGGTGTCGCACACCACCTCGCAGCCGGATATGGGAGAATAGGTCTTTCCTATCTTGGCGAATATCAGCTTGAGATAGTTGTAAATCTCTGTGGTTGTAGCTATCGTAGAGCGGGCGTTGGTAGTGTTTACCTTCTGCTCTACCGCTATTGCCGGCGGAATGCCGGTGATGTAGTCCACCTTGGGCTTGGGAATCCTTCCAAGGAACTGCCTGGCAAATGAAGAGAGACTCTCTGCAAAGCGCCTGTGTCCCTCGGCGTAGAGGGTATCGAAGGCCAGCGAACTCTTGCCGCTGCCCGAGACACCTGTCACCACCACGAACTTTCCCCTGGGGACAGTCACGTCTATGTTCTTGAGGTTGTTGGCCCGTGCCCCCTTAATGAATATGCTCTCTCTGCTCTCCATTTACTGTCTGGTGACTTGTCGTACGTTCTTGAGTTTTCTAAGCCCCGCAAGGATACGGTCCAGCATCAGGTTGCTGCCCACAAAGATAGTGGTATCTACCTCTATCTCGCCCCGTCGGTTGCGGCTGCCGGCTATCAGCCTGCGTACCAGCGCGTGGTGCGCACCGATGACCGCCATAATGTCGTTGACTGCACTCTCTTCGTCTATCACCACCTTCAGATTGACCTGCGAAGATGTAGTGGCGGCATCTTTCTTCCAGCGTACCTTCTGCACCCTGTGTGGATAATTCTCTATCAGACGGGCGGCGTTCGGGCACGACAGACGGTGGATCTTTACCCCTTCGTTGATGGTAACAAAGCCGAAGACATCGTCGCCGTAAACCGGATTGCAACATTTGGCAAGTTTATATTTGACTCCGCTGAGAGAGCCGTTGCCGCCGATTTCGAGATAGTCGCTTCCGTTGTCCTTCTTCTGGACGGTATAGGGGCGCTCTGCCGTCACTGTCCCGGCGGGTTCGTTCTGCACAAGCGCGGCCTTGATATCCGACACGTCTATGATTTCCTGACCGATTGCGCCAAATAATTCGTTGGCGGTGCGGAACTTATATTTCTTGATAAGGGCCGTGAGCTGTTCGTCGGACATCGTCATCTTCCAGTTTTTCAGACGGCGGTCCAAAATCTCCTTGCCGGCTTTGGCCAGGGCATTTTCACGCTCCTTGAGTTTCTGCTTGATTTTGGTGCGGGCCTTGCTTGTCGCCACAAAGTTCAGCCAGTCCTCGCTGGGTTTCTGGTTTTTGGAAGTCAGTATCTCCACCGAATCGCCCGTCTTGAGCGGCTCACGGATAGAAACCATCTTGCCGTTGACCAGACCGCCCGTACACCTGAGGCCCAGGTTGGAGTGAATGTCAAAAGCGAAATCGAGCACCGTGCTGCCGTTCTTAAGCTGCCGCAGTTCTCCGTCGGGTGTAAACACAAAGACATCCTGTTCCAGCAGGTTATCTTCGGCATCCTGATAGCCGTCGTTGTCGGAATTTTCCATAAGGCTGCGCACCCTTGCCAGCCAGTCCCCTATCAGGGCATCTTTCTTGACTCCCTTGTATGACCAGTGGGAAGCGCCTCCCAACTCCGCCTCATAGTCCATCCGCACCGAACGGATCTGCACCTCCACCCACTGCCCGCCGACATTCACCGTGCAGTGCAGCGACTGATAGCCATTGGGTTTGGGGCGGTCGAGCCACTGGCGCAGGCGGCGTTCGTCCTGAGGATAGTTTTCCGTGACCAGCGCAAAGACATCCCAACAGGTGCTTATCTCATGCTCAGGAGGGACTTCCACTATGAAACGGATGGCAAACACGTCGTAGACCTCGTTTATGGGGATGTTCTGCACCTGCATCTTCTTCCAGATCGAATAGGCACTCTTAGTGCGCGCCTTCAGGTGATATTTGATACCTTTGGCCGATATTGTAGCCTCAAGCGGCTTGATAAAGGTCTCCACCAGCGCCTCGCGGTCTCTGCTGGTAGCCTTGAGATAATTGGTGATGGTGCGCCAGGCATCCGGATATGCGTACCTCAGCCAGAGGTCTTCCAGTTCGCTCTTGATATTGTACAACCCGGCCTGATGGGCCAGTGGGATGTAGAGGAGCATCGTCTCGGCATTCTTTCGCGCCTGGTCGGCCTTGGGAAAGATAGCGAGGGAACGCATTATCTCGAGGCGGTCCGCCAACTTTATGATGAATACCCTGGCGTCGGGCGAGTAGCTTGCTATGAGCTTGCGGTAGCGCTCCGCCTCGAGTTTGGTATCGCGGGGCTTGATCTGTGAGATGCGGTTTAGGCTGACGGCCAGTTGCACCGCCTTCTGATCGCCGCTGAACTGTTCCAGGATACCGGGGTTGTCGCGGCTGGCCTCGTGAAGAAATACGGCAGCGGTACTGTAGGCATCCAG
>CACYEB010000205.1 GCA_902773305.1 uncultured Bacteroidia bacterium | reverse complement strand
TATTTCACAGAATTTGCCGAACCCAACACCGGTATGGCGCGTGAGCGCAACGAGGACGTCCACGGCAACATAGTGACCACCGGCGGCACCGGCTTCGGAATGATGGCCATAATTGCCGGCGCCGAGAGGGGATATTTCCCCCGCGAAGAGGGCGAAGCCCGTCTTGAAAAAATCATCTCCAGCCTGGAACGCATCGAGCGCTTCCACGGCGCCTGGGCCCACTGGTATGACGGCGACAGCGGCGAAGCCTACCCTTTCAGCCAATACGACGACGGCGGCGATCTGGTGGAGACGGCATTCCTGACACAGGGCATCCTTACCACACGACAGTGGACAAAAGACGAAAGCCTCAAGGCCCGTTGCGACAGCCTTTGGCGCGGCATAGAGTGGAACTGGTACACCCAGGCCACCGACAGCCTCTACTGGCACTGGTCCAAGAATTACGGTTTCAAGATGAACCACCGGATCCGCGGTTTTGACGAAACCCTCATAACCTACATACTGGCGGCATCGTCGCCCACCTTCCCCATCTCAAAGGAGTGCTACGAGGCATCTTACAAGACCAGCCCATACTACATCAACGGCAACGAGTACTACGGCATTCCCCTCACCATTGGAATGCCCTACGGCGGTCCGCTGTTCTTTACCCACTACTCTTTCCTTGGCCTTGACCCGCGCGGCCTCAGCGACGGCTACACCGACTATTTTGAGCGCAACCGCAACCAGTGCCTGATACACCGTGCCTACGCTATGGACCACCCTGAAAAAAAACTTGGAGAAGACTTCTGGGGGTTCACCAGCAGCGACGACGCGCTGCTGGGCTATGCCGGCCACTATCCCGGCACACCCGAAGAGAATGGCACCGTAAGTCCCACGGCGGCGGTTTCTTCCATAGTCTATACTCCTGAAGAGAGTATGGCGGTGATCCGCCGTCTGCTTCAAGACGAACGGACATTCGGTCCTTACGGCTTTTACGACGCAATTAATTATACGCTGCCTCAAGAGCAGCAGGTGCTCAGGCACTATCTCGCCATAGACCAGGGGCCCGAAGCGGTGATGATTGAGAACTGGCGGAGCGGACTTCTCTGGCAACTCTTCGGCAGTTGCCCTGAGATTGCCGACGGCCTTGAAAAACTCGGATTCAAATACAATAAATAACCAATCGATATTCTGATGAAAAGATTTATCCTCTCAACACTTTTGGCACTGTCGTTTGCGCTTGGTGCGCAGGCTCAGTATCAGGTGAAGGGAACTGTCGCAGACGATCTGGGACCTGTCATCGGCGCCACCGTGATGGAGGCAGGTACGACCAACGGTACTTCGACCGACCTTGACGGCAACTTCTCACTTACAGTGTCGGGGTCCGACGCCATGGTGGAAGTCAGCTGCATCGGCTATGCCAGCCAGACATACCCTGCAGACAGTTTCCCCGCAAGCATCCTTCTCAAGGAGGATGTCAACTTTCTGGACGAGGTGGTGGTCGTGGGTTACGGCACCCAGAAGTCCAAGGACCTCACCGCCCCGATCGTTACGGTCAAGGGCGAAGAACTCTCGAAACAGGTTTCCGCCAACCCTATGAGTGCCATCCAGGGTATGATGAGCGGCGTGCAGGTGATTCAGAGCGGTGCACCCGGTGCCGGCCCTTCGGTCAAGATCCGCGGCGTGGGCTCCATCGGCGACTATGCAAAACCCCTTTACGTGGTTGACGGCGTGTTCGTGGATAATATCGATTTCCTTTCGGGAAACGACATTGAGTCCCTGACAGTGCTCAAGGATGCCTCCGCATCGGCCATCTACGGCGTACGCGCTGCAAACGGTGTCGTGCTGGTAACCACACGCAAGGGCTCTCACGGTCACGTGAATGTTGCCTACGACGGATACGCCGGAGTGCAGCTTCCCTCCCACATTATGAAACTCACCAATACCGGACAGTATGTACAGTTGATGAACGAGGCCAACGCAAACACGATCGGCTACTCTCCCATAAGCGCGGCCGATTATCCCGGCGATACCGACTGGTATGCGGCACTGGTTCATCCGGCACTGACCCACAGTCATTCGCTGGACCTCTCCGGCGCCAACGAAGGCACCAACTATTCGGTCGGTCTGAGTTATTTCTATCAGGACGGTATTATGAACTACACGAAGAACGACTACAACCGCCTGAATTTCCGCGCACGCCTGGACCAGAAAGTCACCGACTGGCTTGCTGTGGGTGTCAACAACGTTTTGTCGCGCACCTGGCAGAACAATGCCGACGCGGAGGCATACAATCAGGCATTTGTCAATCCCCCCGTGTACAATATTTACAACGAAGGCAACGCTGCCGCCTATCCCGAGAAGTTTGATTCCCCCCAGCTCTACGGCTTTCCCAATGCTTACGGCAACCCGGTGGCAAATGCTTTTTACCACCGCAGCTACGGCACGGGCCTGAAAGATGTATTCTCTGTTTACGCAGACTTTACAATCATTCCTGACGTGCTCAAGTTCAAGACCTCCTACAATCTGGATTTTGACTTCTATGACAGCCAGAACTATTCTCCTGAAAACTATGTCGGAGGAAGCCAGGGACAGTCCATAAGCAGTCTATCAAAAACATTCGGATACGGGCTCTACCAGATTCTTGACAATGTGTTGACCTACAACGGGTCAAAAGGTCTGAACTCCTGGTCGGTGATGCTGGGCCAGTCCACCCGCTGGCAGTTCAACAGCTCGCTGTCCGGCACGGTCTACAGCGTCCCGGACTTTGACGATGCCTCCCGCTATCTTGTGAACGGGTCGTACAAAAACCGTCTTGCCACGGACGGCGCCACCCGCTATCACGGCCTGTCGGCCTTCACGAGGGCAACTTTCAACCACGCCGACAAGTATCTGGCGACCCTCACCTTCCGCGCCGACGGCAGTTCGAAATATCAGCAGAAATGGGGCTTCTTCCCCTCTCTTGGCCTCGGATGGAACATCTCCAACGAAGACTTTATGCAGAGCCAGAACACCTTCGACTTTTTAAAGATGCGCGCCAGCTGGGGTATGCTCGGCAACGACAATGTACCGGCAAACTCCACGCTTATAGTGGGTGCTTCCGGAGTGGAGGCATCCGCAGTATTCGGCGATGACAACGTGATGGACGGAGTCGGGGCCCAGACGGTATTCCAGAATTCCCTGCTCTGGGAAGTTGTCACTGAATTCAACGTAGGCTTTGATATGGCCTTTTTGAAGAACCGCCTCACCGCCGAGATCGACTATTACCACCGCACGACCGACAACGTCGTATTCTATGCCCCTATTGCCACCGGCGGCGGCACGGCCACCCTTCTGGCAAATAACGGCAAGGTCCTCAACCAGGGCGTGGAAATGGCGGTGGGTTGGGCCGAGCAGGTGGGAGACTTCGGTTACAGCCTGAACTTCAACGCTACCACCATCAGCAACAAAGTCCTTGAGCTCAGGGGACGCGACGAGATTCCGGGAGCTGCGGTGAACGGTGTTTACAGCACTTCCACGCGTGTCGGATATCCCATCGGCGCCTTCTGGGGTTATAAGATAGACGGGGTTTACGGCTCCGAGAAGGACGCCCTCATGGACCCCGTTTCCCAGGTCATAAAGGACGCCGGTTTCTTCAAGTACAAGGACATTGACTCCAACCAGGAGATAAACGACAAGGACCGCACGTTCCTGGGTTCACCCATCCCCTGGCTAATACTTGGTTTCAACGCTTCTGCCAACTGGCGGGGCTGGGATGCATCCATATTGCTGAACGCCCAGGTCGGAAACAAGATCCTGAACCGGAAACGTATGAACCGCAGCATCTTCCCCGAAGGCAACTATGACCTTGACTTCTACGACAACCGGTGGACAAAAGAGAACAAGAGTGAAAAGTATCCTTCGGCGGAGGCCTACGGAACCAACTTCATACAGCAGGCCAACGAGTTCTTCGTAGAAGACGGATCATTCTTCCGCATCCAGAACATACAGGTCGGGTATACCTTCAAGAACATTCCCGGCGTGAAGGGCCTTCGTGCATATCTCTCTGCCCAACGCCCCTTGTCGCTGTTCCGTTACAACGGTTTCACCACCGAAATCGGCGGTTCCCCCATCGAGAGCGGTATAGACAACAGCGTATATCCTATGCAGTCCATCTGGACAGCCGGTATCAATCTTAACTTCTAAAAGCCGGACACTATGAAAAAGCTTATATATACTTTTCTGACCATCGCACTGCTGGCTTCCTGCACCGATTTTCTGGATATACGCACAGAGGCCACGATGCCCACCAGCGGCACCGATTATTCCAAGAGCGAATTGATATTCCAAAGCGTAAGTGCGGCATACGCCTCGCTGCGCCTGTCGGAGGGCGATGCCTTCGCATACGTTTCGGTGTTTGAAATGCCGGCCGACGATGCCGACAAAGGCTCTACCGCCACCGACGCCGCAGCCACCGCCGGCGAACTCGATTCATTCTCTTACGGTCCCGCCAACACCCTTATCAACCAGATGTGGACCAAGTTCTACGATATTGCCTCCGCTGCAAACCACGCTCTTCAGGAACTGGCCGAATTCGAGGAGAGTATGTCCACGGAAAACAACCGGGCGTATTGCCGCCAGTGTGCCGGAGAGGCCAGAGTCATCCGTGCATATGCATATTTCAATCTGCTCCGTCTGTTCGGCAGCGTTCCTATCGTGGACCGCAGCATGAGTGCAGAAGAACTTGCTTCCAATCCCGCGAAATCAGAGGCGGAGATCTACAAGTTCATCTACGATGACCTGACACAGGCCATCGCCGTCCTGCCCGAACGTTATTCCAAGAAAGAGGCCGGCCGCTTTACCGTCTATACAGCCCACGCCCTCAAAAGCAAAGTTGCCTTATACAAAAAGGACTGGGCTGCCGCAGCCTCCGAGGCCGACATCATTATCCGCAGCAAGAAATTCTCACTGATCCCGGTGTTCCGCGATGTTTTCTCTATGGAAAACGAGAACTGCCCCGAATCACTGATGGAAATCCAGGCATCCTCCCTTGGCCAGAGCAGCGGTGACGCACCTCTCTGCTATTATGCCTTTATACAGGGGCCACGCAACAACCAACCCTCCAATATGCAGGGTTGGGGATTCAAGGTCCCCAGCCAGACTCTTGTAGATTGGCTCGAAGCACGAGGCGACCAGGACCGCATCGACGCCACGATCTTACGCAGCGGCACAACCACTCCGGAGGGGGATGTTATCCTGGCGAGCTGCCCCAACCCCTACTACAACGGCAAGGTTTACACACCGTCTTCGTACAACCTATGGTCGTACAACGGGTACGGCTTCGACTACAACATGCGCATCATCCGCTATGCCGAAGTGCTGCTGACCTATGCCGAGGCTGTGGCAAACGGAGCGTCAGAAGGTGAGATTTCTGCCTACGATGCATTTAATTCGGTAAGGGCGCGGGCAGGACTGAAACCAGTCGAGGCCACTCTGGAAAACATCCTTGACGAACGACGTGCCGAACTTGCAATGGAAGAGAACAGGTTCTTTGACCTGGTGCGCACCGGGCAGGCTGCCAAGGTGCTTGGCAAGTTGGGGTTCAAGCCGGGAAGGAACGAACACTTTCCCATTCCCGATGCCCAGCGCAAGCTTAATCCCACGCTGCCTGAATCTCCTGGATATACCTATTAATCCAAAATATTTACTAACCAATTCCAAACACAATCATTAAAATGAAAAAATTATTTGTATTGTTTGCTGTTGCAGCCGGTCTTATCGCTGCATCCTGCACCAAACCCGATGACCCTAAAAACGATCCCAAAGGCGGCGTAAAAGTAGCCGAAGATGCCCTTGTGGCTTATTTCCCACTCGATGACGCTACTGAGAAAATCGGCGGCCTGACCCTTGACAGCCAGGGTGCCGGCACCGAGGCCAACTTCGTAGCCGGCCGCAGGAACAAATGCTATCAGGGCACAAAGGATTCCTACCTGCGCTTCAATCTCCCCGCAAACAGCCCGATCAAAACCCTCAAGGCTATGTCCATTTCTATGTGGCTGAAACACGCCGAGATTGACTGGGACTGCGCCCCCGTTCCCCAGGTATTCCAAATCACCCGCACCGACGACCGCTGCTGGGGCAATTTTGCAATGAGCTGCGACCGTACAGACAAGGGTGCAGGCTTCCTGACTTGGAAAGTCATGTTCCAGGGAAAAGAAGTAAGGAAGGATGAAGAAACCGGTGAAATGAAAGAGTATCCCGCCGGCATCTGGAAAACCACAAACTCTTTCACCGAGAAAGATGGTGTGAAGACTTATAACTGGCCCACCCTGGCTCCCGCCGGCCGCTGGAACCATATCATTTATGCATACGACAATGTTACCTCCACTTTCCACTGCTATCTGAACGGTGTCGACATCACCCCTGAAACCGAGGTTGACTGCATTTTTGGCGAGAAGAAAGCGAAAGCCGGTGACCTTAAGTTCCTCAATGCAGAGCAGGTAATGATTGGCAACTGGGATGTCAAGTACACCTCCGCAGAAGGCTGGGGCTGGGCAGACGAGTGGATCGGCGGCTTCGAGAATGGTCAGGTCGACGAAATCCGCCTCTTCAACCGCGCCCTCACTGCAGCAGAGGCCAAAGCACTCTACGATGCAGAGGTGGCTGCAATGACCGAATAATCTTGTTTTTAGGCGACAGGGGGAGGGATCTCCCTGTCGTCACAAATGAAAAGGTTTTTGTCTATAGCGGTTTTGCTGCTTGCTTTCGGCTGCAGCAAACCCTCTGGGGAGGTGCAATCCGGCATACTCCAGGAGGCTCAGTTATGCGGCCACACCATCCGTCATCGCCAGATTGAAAAGAATATTCCGACAGACGGTGTCGTATTCAGGCTGGTATTCTCCAAACCGGTAGATTTGACGGATGTCAAGGCCATAGTGTTTGACGGCGGCGATTTTACGGTTACGGCCGGAGAAGACGAAAGGACTGTCATCCTCAAACCCACGGAGACTCTCCGGCATTCTCACTCTTATACTCTGGCTCTCCTTCAAGGACAGGTATTTGGAATCCGCCTTGCAGATGAATATATCTTCCATTTTACAACAGTCCCTGAGCCGATCGATGACAAAGAGGTCTTCCCCCGCATCTCCACCGACGACCTTCTCACACTGGTTCAAAAGCGCACTTTCAAATATTTCTGGGATTTCGCACATCCGGTGAGCGGACTGGCGCGCGAGCGCAATACCAGTGGAGAAACCGTGACCGCCGGTGGCAGCGGTTTCGGCCTGATGGCTATTCCTGTGGGTATCAAGAGGGGCTTCATAAGCCGCGAAGAGGGGTGCGAACGCGCATTGAAGGTGGTTGATTTCCTCTCCACCAAAGCCGAGCGTTTTCACGGTGCCTTCTCCCACTGGCTCGACGGTACCACCGGCAAGGCGTTGGCCTTCAGTACTTACGACAACGGGGCCGACCTGGTAGAGACCGCTTTCCTTATGGAGGGCCTGCTGACCCTAAGGGCTTTCTTTGACGGCCACGACGATGCCGAAAGCGTCCTTCGCAGTAACATCACCGCCCTTTGGGAAGCGGTGGAATGGGACTGGTTTACCCGGGGTGGGCAAAGAGCGCTTTACTGGCACTGGTCGCCAGAATACGCGTGGCAGATGAATATGCAGATACGGGGCTGGAACGAGGCGCTGATAGTGTATGTGCTGGCAGCATCCTCGCCCACACACAGAATATCGAAGGAAGTTTACGACCACGGCTGGGCACCCGGCCGGAACAACAAGAAGTTCTATGGCATAACCCTCCCTCTGGGCCCTGACTACGGCGGCCCCCTCTTCTTCTCCCACTACTCGTTCCTGGGTCTGGATCCCCGCAACCTGGCTGACTCTTATGCTGATTACTGGGAGCAGAACGTGGCCCACGCCAGGATCAATCACGCCTACTGCGCCGCCAATCCGAAGAACAAATATGGCTACAGCGACTGTTGCTGGGGACTGACCGCCAGCGATATCAAGGGAGGTTATACAGCATCTTCTCCCACCAACGACCGTGGTACCATAGCCCCTACGGCCGCACTGTCCAGTATGCCCTACACTCCAGATGAGTCATTGTCCGCCCTGGAATATTTTTACTACCGTCTTGGCGACCGTCTGCTGGGCGACTACGGCTTCTACGATGCATTCTGTCCGGAAGACCGCTGGTTCGCCACCAGCTATATCGCCATAGACCAGGGGCCCATCGTATGTATGATAGAGAATTACCGCAGCGGCCTGCTGTGGAACACGTTTATGAAAGACCCCGACGTTTGCCGGGGCCTGGATAATCTTGGATTCAGTTATTAGAGTTGGGTGTCTTCGACGTCCGGCAGGAATGCCTGGCGCAGACGGTTCGATAGTTTGCGGGATTCGACGTCCTGCTTCTTGGCCTCCACTATCTCCTGGTATTTCTCGTAAACCCCGTCCACGACATCGTCCCAGTCAACATAGAGCTGCTCCCGGGCGGCGTCGGAGAGACGCCGGTACTCAGCCTCGTTGTTCATCACCTCTTCTATCCTGCCGGCAAAGGCCTCTTCAGTGGGTTCGCAGACAATGGCGTTAACCCCGTCGGTCACAGTAGCGGCGGTTCGGGCACCTTTCAGGAACACGGACGGCGTCCCCTGACAGGCCGCTTCTATCTGAACCAGTGAGTTGGCGTCGTAGAGCGACGGGAACAGGAAAAGTTTGGCGCGGGAGTAGAGGTCCTGCAAATCTTCCCGCTCGCTTACCAGGCCGGCCATAATGACCCTGTCCTGCAAATCGAGGGATTCTACAAGGTCGGCAAGCTTATGCTCATCCTGCCCCTGTCCCACGAAAATCATCTTGAAATTATGCCCGCGGTCCTTGAGAATCCTGAGCGCACGCACTGTGAAATCGATGTTCTTGATAAAGTTTATGCGGCCCACGAACAGGAAAACCACGTCGTCGCCGGCAAGACCGTAACGGGCGTTTACGCGGGCGGCAGCTGCCGCTGGATCGGCCACCGGAACGTGGTCGGTGGCGTTCTGCACCACCTTGCAGGGGGCGGTAAGGCCGTACTCCTTCTGATAAAGAGCCTTGATGGCATCATTCACCGCCCAGCACTCGTCACAGGCATTGAAGGTCATCATCACGGTAGAGAGGGCCACCTTTACGGCCGGCTCCAGTTTCAGCTGGCGGGCAAAGTCCTGACGGTACTGCGAGTGCAGGGTGGCAATCAGCGGCACATTGCGGGTTTTGGCGTAAAATGTGCCGGCGATGCCAAGGGTAAACGGCGAATGGATGTGTACCAGATCCACCTTGCTGCGGGAGAGCGGTATCTGAAACTTGGGATCCACCGTCCCCAGCGGAAGGGAATAATCCAGACCGCCCAGCGGAAGGCTGTGACAACGCACTATTTCGTAGGGATATTTCTTGTCTTCTGCTTCGTCGTACCCTTTCACTCCGGGACAGAACAACACCACCTCGCCCTTTTTTGCAAGGCGGGTGGCATAGTTGTCAACAACTTTTATGACACCGTCCACCATAGGATAGAAGGTGTCCAGGAACAACCCTACTTTCATCCGTTTTTATTTCCAGAAAGGCAGGTCTTTCAGGCTGCAGATGGTGCCGCCGTAGATGTTTTTGATATATTCCAGACCGCGGTCGCAGTCTTCCTGGGTCAGCGTATCGGTGGTTTCTCGGGGAACCACGATGTTGAAGCCGCGGAAGAAGGCGTCGGCACTGGTGTGACGACAGCAGCAGTCAGCCTGCCAGCCGGTAATGATTACTGTGTCCACACCCTTCTCGCGGAGGTCAAGCTCCAGCGGGGTCTGGAAAAAGCCGCTGTAGGTCTTCTTGGGGATGAGGACGTCGCCCTTCTGGGGCTTGAGTTCGTCGATGACCTCCGCACCCCAGGTTCCCTCGACTGCGTGGGGGCCCCAGACCTTGAACTCCTTGTCAATCTCGGGAGTGTGGCTGTCGTTGGCATAGAAAACCGGCACGCCGGCTGCACGGGCCTTCTCAAGAAGTTCGCGGATAGGCTCTACGATATTTTTGATTCTGGGATGTGCGATGACCCCTGTTACAAAATCGTTGACCATATCAACGACGATAACTGCATATTTGCTCATCTTATTCAATTTTTAGAATTTGCGAATTAACGTACAAATATAAAGCCGAATTGGTTATTTTTAATTATTTTTGGATTGTTTTACCGATAACGTGTTATGAACGGCACCCCTACACCACGTCCCGACTGGGCAATCGACCTCGACAAAGTCGTCGCCACCAAATTTCCGGGCAAGAAGATTCCCAAATGGCTTATAAACTGGTTGAAGCGTTTCATCCATCAGGATTTCCTGAACGGAATGGCCACCAAGGGCTATGAGGGGTTGGACTTCTGTACCGAGAGTATGAAATATCTCGATGTGACGCTCGATGTCCACGGACTGGAAAACGTGGTGGTCCCCGAGGGGTCCCGTCTCACTTTTGTGAGCAACCACCCGCTGGGCGGTCCCGACGGGGTAGCCGTGGCCAGCATCGTGGGACAGCACTTCGGCAGCAACATCAGGCTGATGGTAAACGATTTCCTTATGGCTCTCAAGGGGCTCGCCCCTATCTGCATACCCATCAACAAGACCGGCGGACAGTCGCGCAACCTCCCAAGACTCATAAAAGAGGGCTACGAGTCGGACAACAATATGATAATTTTCCCCGCCGGGCTCTGCTCTCGCAGGATAAACGGCAAGATACAGGATCTTCCGTGGGGCAAGAACTTCGTGCAGGAGAGCGTCGCCACGGGACGCTGGGTGGTGCCCATCCACTTTGAGGGGCGCAACTCCAACCGCTTCTACAACGTGGCCAATCTGTGCAAATGGCTCGGTATCAAATTCAACATCGCGATGCTGTTCTTGCCCGACGAACTCTATCGCAACCAGCATAAGACATTTAAAATAACATTTGGCAAGCCTCTCCCGCCCGAAACGTTCGACAGCAGCAAGACACCTGCACAGTGGGCGGCCTGGGTTCGCGAAAAAGTATATCAGTTATGAAAGAGATAATTGCACCGGTTCCTCTGGAAAAACTGGAGGCCGAACTTACTGCCGAAAGGCGGCTTTGCAACACCAACAAGGGCGGCAATGTGATTTATGTGGTGGATGCCCACGACTCTCCCAACGTTATGCAGGAGATAGGCCGCCTGCGCGAGATTTCGTTCCGCGAAGGTGGCGGCGGCAGCGGCGGGGAGGTCGATATAGACGAGTTCGACACTATGGAGGTCCCCTACAAGCAGATTGTGGTGTGGGATCCCGACTCCAAGGCCATCCTGGGCGGCTACCGGTATATCCTCGGCCCGGACGTCAAACTGAGGGAAGACGGGCAGCCGCTGCTCGCCACCACCCATATGTTCCGCTTCAGCGAAACTTTCATAAAGGAGTACCTGCCCCACACTATGGAGCTGGGCCGCAGTTTCGTGACCCCCGACTACCAGAGTTCGCGCGCCGGAGCCAAGGCGCTCTATGCGCTGGACAATCTCTGGGACGGCATCGCAGCCGTGGTTAACGAGCACCCCAGCATCATCTATTTCTTCGGGAAGATGACTATGTACCCTTCTTACGACCGCACTTCCCGCGACCTGATACTCCATTTCCTCTGGAAACACTTCCCCGACCCCGAGGAGCTGGTGCGCCCCATAAAGCCCGTGATGCCCGAAACCAATCCCCGGCTGATGGACCTGATACTCAAGGACACGGAGTTCAAGGACGACTACCGCAACCTCAAGGAAGCGGTGCGCAAGCTCGGCACCAACATCCCTCCGCTGGTGAACTCTTATATGAACAGTTCTCCCTCCATGAAGATGCTGGGAACCGCCATCAACGATGAGTTCTCCGATGTTGAGGAGACCGGCATTATGATATGCTACACCGAGATGTACCCCGAGAAGCGCGACCGCCATACGCTGGCCTCGGTGAGCGAGTGGGTATCGAGGGTACGCAAGCGCTTCCCCAAGATGAGCAAGGAGACCGTGGACAGGCTCGCCGAACACCGGCACAAACGCAAGTTCGCCATCTTTGAGCGGTTCAAACGCAAGAGAAACAAAGCCTGATGCTCACCCCCGACTTTGAGCAGACCTGGGAACGGCTCGCGCCCGGATATATGGCCGACGCCGTGAAGGAATTCAACGGCTACCCCGAAGTGGTGCTGGCCTGGGCTGCCTATCTGGGAGCCGCGGTGGCCTGCCTCTGGGACCGCGACTGGGAAACGTATAAAGATTGCGACTATGCTTTCTATTGCGGCGAGAGGGGATTCGACTATATGGACGAACACATCACGACGGACATCCTCGGCCTTGAACTGGACAGTCCGCAGGCCCTGAACCTGGCCGACTTCTTCCGCTCCAAGGCCACCGAAGCGCACGGTTTGCTGCGCCACAGCGGAGTGGAGCCGGGCAGTGTGGACGCCTACAACGCCGTTGCCGGGGCTGTCGCCACAATGTACACCCTGGGTGCCAGCCACATCCTGGCCAAACTCGGCTACAAGTGGACCCAGGCATAATCGGCAGGGCTATTCTTTTGGCCGGGTCCCATTTTTTTACTATCTTCGGCATCGTTTTTTGAAAACCGAAGAAAATCACTATGAAAGACTACTTCAAAAGTATGCTCTCTG
>CACYEB010000204.1 GCA_902773305.1 uncultured Bacteroidia bacterium | reverse complement strand
TGCTCCCCACTGCCACCTTCTCGGTGGACAATGGTTATCAGGCAGGAGCCTTCGGTGACGTTTACAACTATGGCGATGGTTCTACCTATCCTGATCCACTTCACAAGATCAGCTGGGAGGCCTCTTATTTTACCAAGAGTCACCGTGTACGTCTCTATCTGGCCTATGATTCCAAGTATCTGATTCCCGGTATGCGTGTAAATGCATCCGTAACATATATGACTGACCCTCTGTACAGTTTCTGGGGTTTCAACGGCCCGGCTGCTGTACAAGACTATGATATGTGGTCCAACAGATATGCTTTGATTGGGAACGACAACCTGAACTACTACGGAATGAGCCGTAATATGCTTCGCGTGCTTGCCAATCTCCAGGGCCGTATCACCGACAATCTCAACTGGGCTGCCGGTGTCAACTTCTGGGACTGGAGACTGGGTCAGATGAAAGATGTCGGAGTAGATCTTGACAAGGATGGCACCAAGCAGTATTACAACAATTCGGTAACACTGTTTGATAAATACAAATCAATCGGAGCTATTACCGAAGACGAAGCAAACGGGGGTTTGGCCTTGGAACTCAATGCCGGTCTGGTATATGACACCCGTGACATCGAGGCTGCGCCCAACCGCGGTATATGGGCAGAAGCCTACCTGAATGGAAATGTCCTCAATCACAGGTATCTGAAGGCTTGTGCATACTTCCGTCATTATGTAGATATCCCTATTCATATTCCTGCAGGCGACCCCGTTTTTGCATATCGTCTGGCCTGGCAGCAGACCATTGCCGGTGAGACACCGTTCTATATGATTCAGAATATCCCTCTGCTGGTGCAGCGCAATATGATTTCCGAGGGATTCGGCAGCAGCGGCACCATTCGCGGTCTGCGCGAGAACCGCATCCTCACAGAAGGTATGGCCTGGGCTAATACAGAGCTCCGCATCAAACTCGTTAAATTCACCCTTGCAAAACAGTATTTCTATATTGCAGTGAACCCGTTCTTCGATGCCGGTATCATCACAAAACCCTATAGGGCAAATGAATTGCTTGCAGCATCCTCTGCCAATCAGATAGTGGATGGCAAACTTCTCACGGGTATCGATTATTCAGGTTATGTGAAATATCTGACAGACAAAAACAAGACTGCAGAATTGGAACGTTTCAACACAGTGCACGGTGCAGATTATAATGGCCTTATATACGATCACAGCCACGTCAAGGATCTTATCTACAGCGCCGGTGCCGGCCTCAAGATTGCGATGAACCAGAACTTCATCATCTCGGCCGACTTCGCCAAGTGCTTCACGCCCGGACTGGACGCCGGTCTTTGGATCGGAATCGGAATCAACTACCAATTCTAGCATATGAAAATCGTCAGACTTTGGAGCACCCTCGCTCTGCTTGCCTGTCTGGTGGCCGCCTGCTCCCCGAAGCAGGCCTCCGAGGCCCCGGACATGGCCTTCGCCCCTTACATCCAGGCCTATTCGGGCGGCATTGTGCCCGAAACCGGCCCCGTCCGTATCGAACTCGCCCAGGCCGTTCCGTACGAGCTGCAGGCTGAGGACGTGTTCAGCTTTTCGCCCCGCGTAAAGGGCGCTGTCCGCTGGACCAGCCCCACTTCGGTGGAATTTATCCCCGACGAAGGTGCCCTGAAGTCCGGCGATACCTATCAGTGCAAGTTTGCCCTGGGGCAGGTGCTGAACCTGTCCGACAGCAAGCTGGCGCATTTCTCCTTCCCGGTAACGGTGGCCCGCAAGCAGGCCATGGTCGACATCCAGAAGCTTGCGATCGGTGAAGACGGCAGTGCCGTGGTGAGCGGTTCCATCCGCCTCAGCATGGCCCTTCCGCCGGATGCCGTGCAGGAGATGATCCAGGCCGATTGCGGCGGAACGCCTGTGAAGGTTACCGTGGGAGAGGGCGGCAGTGTCCTTCCCTTCGAGACGGAAGCCATCCAGCGCCCTGCCAAGGAGCAGACGCTCACGATCCGCATGCAAGGCTCCGGCTTTGCGGAAGTGCGGCCCATGGCCGTCACCATTCCGGCCGAGGGCAATTTCCGCGTGCTCTATGCCCGTCGCCTGAAAGGCGCCGATCCTTGCGTTGAGGTAGCTTTCAGCGAAGCCCTGTCCCCGAAGGCCGGCCTGGCCGGCCTCATCGGCATCGAAGGCCTTACCCGCCAGCAGGTGGACATCAAGGACAACATCGCCCGCATCACCTTCGAGGA
>CACYEB010000203.1 GCA_902773305.1 uncultured Bacteroidia bacterium | reverse complement strand
TCTTCTGCCGCCGCCTTGTTGCATATCATCTCCCCTACCTGCGTCTGCCCGGCGAAATTATGATGGAGGATGTGCACCAGGCGCAGATCCTTCCGGGCTGTGGTGCAGCCGCGGCCGAATGAGACCCCGTCGATGCGGGCGAATGTCTCCCCGTCTATCTTCTCGATGCCGAAGAAACTGTCGGCACCACCGAACATAGCCAGCTGCGGCTCGCAGAGCACGCTGCCGGCAGGCCAGACTATCAACGTCTGTCCCAAAGCATAAAGCGGGGCCAGAAGCGCCGCCATAAATGACACTATTCTGCCTGCCTTACGCATCTTACGGGGTAACAGCACGCGCGGGTGTCACCGTAGTAATTGCGGGCCTCGTGCGTATCCTTGTAAACTACGCTGCGGCTGCCGCCGTCGTCCCAGTATATGAAGCGGGCAGATGCCGAGTTCCAAAGTGCGGCACAGGAGCCTACGGGCATATCGGGACGGTCCAGTTTGACACCGGTGTAGAGTCCTCCCGCAAACGGGAAGAAACATTTGACGCCGCCGTCTGCAACGAACCAGAAACCGTTTGCACCGAATTCCATCCGGGAGGGCACCTCGAAATCGATGAATGCGTTGGAGGGAGCCACCACGTATCCGGCCGGACAAGGGTCGTAGATGGTCTTTTTCATTTCGGCCAGGGGGTGGCAGTAGGCAAAGTCGGGATTGCCCCAGAGATAATGGTTGGTTTTGTCCTTATGGGTGCAATACCAGTCGAATGCGTCGTAGACTTCTTTCCAGTTGACAGGTTCCAGCGCACGTTGGGGGTGCTTCACTGCATAGTCCAGCGAACGGTCCTTGTTGACGAACATTCCCGCTTTCACCTCCTGTGCGGTGAAGGGGTCTTTGCGGCCCCACTGGTAGTAAAGGCCGTAGGTCTTCTCCCCGTCTGAGGCATCGGCGCTCACCGCCCCCAGATTACGGTCCATAACCTCCCACGAAATCTGGTCACGGTTGGTATATCTGACCGTCGCGGGAGCGTCGGTGCGCCAGATATGCCAGCTCCACAGGACCTCACCAGCGCTGCTGTATGCGGCAATCTGGGCGTTGCCCAGATTGTCCGAAGCACGGAAGTATACCCTGCTGCCGTCAAAGCGGAAATCGCTGATGGCGTCATTCTGGTTCATCAGGACCGTGGCCATCGCAGGGGCGATAGAGGCATCTTCGGTATGGAAACCGGCTCCGGGGATAATGCCTTCTGCGCCGTTTCCGATAACTGTGGCGTCAAAGCAGTAATATCCGGGCGAAGTGACCACGTAGCAGTTGGCCGTTCCCCCGGCACTCAGATCCACGGCAGCCGTGTTGTACAAACTGTGACTGTTGGAGCAGGCTCCCATAACGGTCAGCAATGCGGCCGAAGCCAAAACAAACAATATCTTTTTCATATCGGTTCTCCCTTATCTGTATTTAATCACTAACATATCCCCTTCGTCCAGGGTAAACGAACGCTTGCCTGGCTGCTGCTCGGTAAAGGTTCCCGTCCGGTCTATGGTGTAGGCCAGCGAGGTGAATTCCACATCCGCCGTAACCTTGTCGAAGCAACTGCCGTTCACCAGCACCAGATAGCGGTTGTCCCCGTTCTCCACGAAAGACACCAGCGCCGTCTTGTCGGTATCGACGGAGGCTATCCCTTCGGGCAGGTCGGCGGGTATAAGCGGCAGGCAGCACCAGGGCGTCAGGTGCGTGAAACGGGTCTTGGAGACTTTACCGCCCGCAAAGACAAACCCGCGGCGGTGCATTTCGGCGTTGAACTCTTTAAGCAGGTCGTAGAGCTCGGTATAGGTGCCGTCCGACATTATCGGAGCCAGGGTAGAAACCGTGTATGCCCTGTAAACGAAATACTGGACGGTCTGTGCGCCGTATGCGAAATCTGTGTAAACCTGCAGGCGCATATTGGCCATATCGGGAATATGCCGGTGTTCGTCTTGCATATAGCACGAGGCGGTGAATGCCCAGAACGGGATACCGTGCCTGCGGGCGGCGTCAGAATTGACCTCCAGACACTTGTACCAGTAATTCATAATGGTGTTGTCGTCCATTATGGGATACTGGTCGTACGAGAGGATGTCCATACCGGTACCTTCAACCATCTTGTTGATGTAGTCGTGATAACTGTCGGTACCCATCGCACGGATACTGGCCTCGGGGTGGAGGTTGATGTGCACCGGAACGTTGGGTGCGATGGACTTGATCCAGTCGCGGCGCGCCTTGAGCCAGGGTATCTGCCACAGGCCGGGCTCGTCAAAGATGTGGATCATAGCCAGGTCGGGGTCGTCCTTGACGGCCTCTATCACGCTCGCCAGCTGCGGATGATGAAGGGAGTATTTGAGGCCGGCCTTCTTGATCAAATCCAGCTTGAAGCGGAGCGTGGCCATCATATCTTCATCGTCCAGCTTCCCGTCTTCGTTCATATCATATTTCTCGCCGCCCTCCAGGGTAATCATCGTGAAGCCGGCATCCTTGACTTTCCGATAATCTTCGAGGGTGGTATTGCGCCTCTCCAGGCCGCCGAAAGGAAGCAGGTCCACCGTGGGACGGGTAGCCGCGGTATAGGGATCGGCCACCATGATTTTCGGCACAGCCACCAAATCGTCCCCGCCGGGGAATGTGACCAGCACCTTGACATCCGGCCTGGTTGCCGGATCGGGAGCCGTGAGGGTGATATAGCCGTGGTTGCCGCCGGCAGCCCTGACGTCGGCCTTCCAGCCGCCACCCGCCGAAACAGCCACCTTCCCTTCGCCGGAAAGCTTGTATTCCAGGGTGACGCTCCCCGCGGCGCTTACTCCGTACTTCTCTTTGTCAAATTTGATGGTTCCTTTTGCGGATAATCCTGCCGTCACATACAGGAGCATACCCATCAGCAACAATAGTCTCTTCATCTATTTCTTTTCTACAAGGGTTATTCTGTACATAGAGGGCCAATACTTGCCCGTGAGATATATCCCGCCGCCGGAGGGCTCCCACGCAATGCCGTTGAGCACGTCGGTGCGGGCGGTACGCTTCTCTTTGGGAAGCAGCCCGCG
>CACYEB010000202.1 GCA_902773305.1 uncultured Bacteroidia bacterium | reverse complement strand
CTTAGATAATTGTCTTTTTGAGGCACGCAAATTTATACAAAAAAGTTAATTTTGCCTTATGCAACGGAAAGTAATAATTTTTTCTGCTCCCTCGGGCAGCGGCAAGAGCACGGTGGTGAATCACCTGCTTTCAAAATGTCCCATTCTTGAACTCTCCATCTCGGCCACTTCGCGCCCGCCGCGCGGAAGTGAAAAAGACGGTGTGGAGTATTATTTCCTCACCAACGAAGAGTTCGAGCGCCGTATAGCAAACAACGAATTTGTCGAGTACGAGCAGGTTTACGTGGGTCGTTACTATGGCACGCTGAAGAGTGAGCTGGAGCGTATCTGGGCCAAAGGGCACATTATCGCCTTTGACGTGGATGTCAAGGGCGGCGTCAATCTCAAAAGGATTTTCGGTGACGACGCACTTTCCGTGTTCATCCAGGCGCCGTCGGTTGAGGTTCTCCGCGACAGGCTCATCAAGCGCGGTACCGACACCCCCGAGGCTATAGAAGAGCGGGTGGCCAAAGCCCGGGAAGAGATGGCCTATGCCCCGCAGTTCGATTATGTGCTGGTAAACGACAAACTGGATGTGTGCCTCAAGGAGGCCGAAGGTCTCCTTGACCAATACTGAAGGGGTCGCAGGCGGGTGGCGCTGTACTTTGGCACCTTCAATCCGATGCACGCCGGCCACCTGGCCATACTCAATTATTTGAGAAGAAAGGGTTTTGACGAAGTCAGGATGGTGGTTTCTCCGGTGAGCCCGTTCAAGATGGGCGGCGCACAGACGGCGGAAGAGCGTCTGGCAGCCGTGCGCCAAAAGGTTGCGCAACTGTGTCCGGATGTGGTGGTGAGCGACGTGGAGTTCGATTTGCCGAAGCCCAACTATACTATCGATACCCTCCGGCATTTGCAGCAGGCAGAACCCGATACGGATTTCGTCATAGCTATGGGAGCCGACAATATCGCCGGCATAGACGGGTGGCGCGAGTGGGAAAAGATCGTGAAGGATTTTGAGATCTGGGTGTATCCGCGAAAGGGATTCTATGTCAAGCGCAAATGCAAGAAACTCGGAGTCAGGTATCTTGAAGATGCCTCCCTTGTAAATATCTCTTCTACCCAGATCCGCAGGGGCACTGCCGATAAGAATTTGATGATATGATATACGGGCAACTCTCTACCGAGGCTTTTGACGATCTGGCCTCCCGCATCCTATATGAAGACAACCACGTGCTGGTGATAAACAAGCGGGTGGGGGAGATCGTGCAGGGCGATAAGACGGGTGACGAACCGCTGTGCGACACCTTGAAGGCATTCATAGCGCAGCGCGACGGCAAGCCGGGCCACGTGTTTATGGGTGTTCCGCACCGTCTGGACCGCCCCGTGAGCGGCATCGCCCTGTTCGCCAAAACTTCCAAGGCGCTGGAGCGGCTGAACGAGGCCTTCCGCTCCGGCGATATCCACAAGACTTACTGGGCGCTGACCTGCCAAAGGCCGCAGCCTGCCGAAGGGGAACTAAGGGATATGCTGCTTCGCAACGAAAAGCAGAATAAATCATATATATGCAGTAACGGCAATCCGGCGGCCAAGGAGGCGAAACTGCGCTACAGGACGCTGAAGCAGTACGACCGTTATACGCTGGTGGAGGTGGTACTCTTGACAGGCCGTCATCATCAGATCCGCTGTCAGTTGGCAGGCATTGGCTGCCCCATCAGGGGCGACCTCAAATACGGGGCGCCGCGCAGCAACCGCGACGGGGGCATCAACCTTCACGCCCGTTCCATCGTCTTTACCCATCCTACGCGCAAGGAACCGGTGACGGTAGTGGCACCGGTTGCCTGGCCGCCGTTCATTCAGGAGTAGTCCCGGACTGCATTTCCTGCCATTGTGTCAGTTTTCCCCGGCTGGCATAATCTTCGTATTTTCTTCTGCCGACAAACAAAACTGACAAAAGAAAAATCAAAATATTACAGTTATGGGAAAAATTATAGGAATTGACCTTGGTACTACCAACTCGTGCGTTGCCGTGATGGAAGGCAACGAACCCGCCGTCATCATCAACAGTGAGGGCAAGCGTACCACCCCGTCCATCGTAGCATTCACCGACAACGGTGAGCGTAAGGTAGGTGACCCTGCAAAACGTCAGGCCATCACCAATCCCCAGCGCACCATATACTCTATAAAGAGGTTTATGGGCGAGACTTACTCCAGGGTACAGGCAGAAATCAACCGCGTGCCCTTTGCAGTTGAGCGCGGCGACAACGACACTCCCCGTGTCAAGATAGACAACCGTCTCTACTCTCCCCAGGAGATTTCTGCAATGATCCTGCAGAAGATGAAAAAGACCGCAGAGGACTATCTGGGACAGACCGTTTCAGAGGCTGTCATCACAGTCCCCGCATACTTCAGCGACTCTCAGCGCCAGGCCACCAAAGAAGCCGGCGAGATTGCTGGCCTTACAGTGAAACGTATCATAAACGAGCCTACAGCAGCTGCTCTGGCATACGGCCTGGACAAGAAGAATAAAGATATGAAGGTGGCTGTCTTCGACCTCGGCGGCGGTACCTTCGATATCTCCATCCTGGAGCTGGGCGACGGCGTGTTCGAGGTTAAATCCACCAACGGTGATACCCATCTTGGCGGTGATGACTTTGACCACAAGATCATCGACTGGCTGGCAGAAGAGTTTATGAAAGATAACCCCGGCATTGACCTGCGCAAGGACCCTATGGCGCTCCAGCGTCTTAAAGAGGCTGCCGAGAAGGCAAAGATAGAGCTTTCCAGCCAGACCACCGCAGAAATCAACCT